>JAYFRC010000050.1:0-27747 GCA_034926415.1 Oscillospiraceae bacterium | reverse complement strand
ATCACATCAGCGGCTCCGCCTCCGCCGTCGTTGATGCACTGAACCTTTGCCCCGCGATGGCGGAGTGTATCGAGAACGGGCCGGCCTCGGGGGCATCCGCCGTGAAGCTCGGCTATATGGCCATCGCGAGCGGCATGTGTGATTGCGTGCTGGTCATCGGCGGGGAAATGATGCGGGTGGTCAACGGCTCTCAGGCGACGGATTTCGTCGCGTCGATGCTGCATCCGGAGGCGGAGTACCGATACGGGATCACGCTCCCGTCCTTCGCGGGGATGTTCACGCGGCTGATCATGGAAAAATACGGGGTCACGTCCCGTGACCTGGCACAGATCGCCGTGAAAAACCATGAAAATGCGATGCACAACCCGGTCGCTCAGATCCACATGATCCCCGACCTGTATGCGATCACCGAAGGCAGTGACGCGGCTGCCATCAACCCGCCGGTCGCTGAACCGCTTCGGAGGTTCGATATGTGCCCCGTTTCGGACGGGGCTGCGGCGGTCCTGCTCTGCGCGATGGACCGGGCCGGGACGCTCGGGTTTCGGAGAAAACCGGTAAGGATTGCAGGCATCGGGCAGGCGACCGACACACACGTTGTCGCGAACAGGGCGGTCCCCACGGATCTTCTGGCGGTACGGCTCGCGGCGCAGCGCGCCTATGCCATGGCCGGGATGGGCCCGCAGGACATGGACCTTGCCGAACTGCATGACGCGTTTCTGATCCTGGAGATCGTGGAATCGGAAGAGGTCGGTTTCTTCCCAAGGGGGGAGGGACACCTCGCGATGCGGCGCGGCGAGACGAAAATCGGCGGAAAAATCCCGATCAACACCTCGGGCGGACTGAAAGCAAAAGGCCATCCCCTCGGCGCGACCGGTGTCTCGCAGATCGTTGAGCTGGTCCGCCAGCTCCGGGGAGAGGCCGAAGGGCGGCAGGTCGAAGGTGCGAAGGCCGGTCTTGCCGTCAACTTCGGCGGCTTTGGAAACAACGTCGTTGCGACCATCGTGACCAAGGAATAAAGGGGAGAAACCGTGATGGATATGATGATGTACCGGTGTGCGAAATGCGGGAAACTTCACCATCCCGCCTATTATGTGTGCCAGGAGTGCGGCAGCCGCGAATTTACGGGGGAGCCTCTGAAGGGGAAATGCACTCTCCTGACCTATACGCGCGTGCACAACCTGCCGAGCGGATATTCACAGCCATGGCTGAATTTTGGCATCGTGCGGTTTGAAAACGGGTTGACCGCCGCGGGACGAATCGAGCCGGACGACCTGCAGATCGGAATGGAGCTGGTCTCCTCGGTCGGCGTTGTCAAAGAAGGCTCCGGGAAGGATGAGTACGGGTTTATCTTCAAGAAGGCCGAGCCTGTCTGAATAAAAACCTCGGTTTAAATATAAAACAAAAAGCCCTGTAATCTCAAGGGTTATCCTTGCGGTACAAAAAGAAGATGTTCAAACGAACATCTTCTTTTTGTTGTATATTGGCACATTAATGATTAATATTTCATCTTGATAATTAATCAAAATAAATCACGGCTGGGCGTTAAGTAACGCATATAGGTTATGTTATAAACATAGTGCGAAACTCAAAACACTTAGATTATACTTGATTCTCCGCGACAAATCAGAATTTGAACCACAGGTTTTTTTAGCAACTGTTAGGCTCTGTCAGCAACTTTCAAGAGAGCGCAAAACCCTTGATAACAAAGGATTTATGCAAGTGTTTGCCCTGTGCTAACCTGTGCGCCTCTACACGGTTCTACTTGCTATTGTGAGGGCTGATGAGGGAAAAATCTATAAATAATTGTCTTACTGCAATGATGAATCGAACTGTAATGATGTGTATAATTATCAATCGTTCTTGTTGAGTAATGGAATCGAAATCGTTAAGGGGATGCTTTTTAGAGGCATCCTCTTTTCATATATTGGGGAGGTAATGACAGGCATGGGACCGCCGTTGGATTTTCCGTACTACTATGGCTGTGAAGCCGAGCAGTACGCATTTTACCGTATTCCTAAGCTGCTTATTTCAGATGACCGTTTCCGCTTTGTATCGACCGACGCAAAGCTGCTCTACGGCCTCATGCTTGACCGTATGAGCCTGTCCCTGAAAAACGGCTGGCTGGACAGTGATAACCGCGTATATATTTACTTTCCCGTTGAGGAAGTCATGGAGGTGCTAAACTGCAAGAGTGAAAAGGCCACCAAGCTGCTGGCCGAACTGGGCGGCAATAAGGGCATTGGCCTGATTGAGCGTGTACGGCAGGGACAGGGAAAGCCTTCCATCGTCTATGTTAAAAACTTTGCCGCGCCACCGTAGGCAGCAATCGATTTGTGGTAATCCGCTGCACCGAGGCGCAGGCACAGACGCTGATCCGTCTGGAAAAGACAGAGTCCATTCACCTGACCTTGCAGAGAACGGAGTGCTGAATATGAGTATCACGGCAATCTGGGGTCCACCCCAGAGCGGAAAAACAACGCTTGCCATAGACCTCGCTCATGCTATTTCCCGACATGGAAGCTCTGTATGCCTTTTATCTCCGGAACCATACAGCGAACTAACGGCGCGAATGGGTATCCGCATTACACGGGCAAAAAGTCTTTCACAAGCATATCAGTCGCTCGGCAATCTCAAGCAGATTGTCGTTGAAGCAGATGAACTCCTATATGTTCTTGCTGTTTCATGGGATTCGGATGCCTTTGACGAGAAGCCAAGCGCATCCAATGTAAAGGAACTTCTGAAACAGGCAGAGGAAGCATTCGATATTGTTATCGTTGATTGCCCCTCCGGAAACGGAAATGCCGTTGCCGCAAGGGCGCTTAATCTGGCGAAAGCAGTCATTCTGCTCTCCGGTGGAAGCGGAGTTCCCGCCATGTAGTTCAGCGCAATATCGCAGACCAATCAATGCGGCATCTGGCAAAAGTCTCTGCGTCTGCAATCAGGTGACCGGGAGTTATGACTACCTTGGCCTGTGTAAGCTGCTCCGGCAGAACCCGGAGATTTTTATTCCGCACTACCCGGATATAGCGTCCATCCAGACAGTAAAGCACAAACTCTATGGTTCGTCCGGTAAAATCGGCAAAGAGCACACCGAGAGTTTGGATAATCTCATAAGGAAAATGGAGGTGGCAGCAAAATGAGCATTTCAAGCTATGAGTTTCTTTCCATCCTACAGGCGCGCGATGAGCTAAATGGCTGGAAGCTGATGAGGATGCTCTGTCAGAGGAAATAGACATACTCGAATCCGAACTGTATGAGAATAATCCTAACTTCAAGGCAATGCTTGATGAAAAAAGAAAACTGCTGAAAGAACCCCCCCCCCCAAAAAAACGCTTACGGCAGGAAGGCCGCCTATATGTTTATGCAATCAATAGGGGCACTTCGGCTTTAGAATAGCAAAGGCAAGCAAGCAGGGTAACACAAATGGGAATATACCCAAGTGTTATCCTGCTTGCTGTTTTAGACATAAATATGCGGACTGAAAATGTATTTTCGTTACAGCCGATAGATTTCTTTGATGCCGCAGATTTTTCCATCTTTTAGATCAAGCTGATATAGTACATCCGAATCAGACCGATCTGCGAGAATTGCGGAAAACTCGTCCGCCGTTACACTTTTTTTTCGTATGTTCCGCCGTCAGCGCGAGTCCAATCCAACACGGTAAAGGTGTATGCAAAATCTGCGGTCAACACATTCTTCTTTATTTCTTGATTGCAAATGTAAGTGCCATCCGGCGCATCTTCTTCTGTAATGCCAAGTTCCTTGGCGCGCGGTGTTTCAGTTTCAACCTTCTCCACATAATCCAAGGTAATTTTCCTGCCGTCCATCTTGTAAACAAATGCGAAATAGACGCCATCAGAAGGCGGGATGTCGGCTGGTTATTTGGGCTTTTCAGCCGTTTCGTCTGAGCCCTTGTCAGAGGTGCCTTTTGCCTCTGCATTCAGCTTGGCCAGGCACTCATTCCAGTGGGCATAGCGCTCATCGCCGCGGTGATCAGATAAAACGCCCTTGCCCGACAGGTATTCCGCTAAATAGTGTGTTACCTTAGTCGCCCCGGTAAAATTCAGATGGTCTCCGCCATCGCGGGTATCCTGACTCCAATCTATCTTGATGACGTCGTTCATCAGATTCAAGTCAATATATTCGCACCCCAGTTCACTTGCAAGCGATTCGATTCCGTTGTGCGACTCATAATCCCAGTTTTGAGGGCTGGGGGTGCTGAGGAGAATCAGCTCTGCTCCGTTTTCATCACAGAACTCTTTGATTTTTTGTATGTATTTTCTGTTGGCTTTTGCAATCTTTGACGAGGCATCCGTAGGCGTCATGTATTCAGTTTTGTGGGCGGGAGTCACCTGATTGGAATAAAAATAGCCCTTGTAATCATCCGTCCAGTTGTATTTAATCCCGCTATCGAGCCCCTTCAGATCATACGACTTCCAGCGGTCATGATATTGAAATATCGGGAAGAGGCGTGCGATTTCTGTCAACGCCACATTGCCCGGTGACATTTTGCGATAGATTGCAAGAGTCTCCAGAATTACGATTTTAGGCTTTTGCGTTTGAAACGCTCTGCGCAGCAATATGTTGCTGTAAGACAAACGCTGGCTTGCCGTTCCGCAGACATAGGCTGTATAGCCTTTTTCCTCCCAAAGCTGCAGGGGCGATATGGAGGAATAGGCTTCGCTGTCGCCGATAACCAGAATGTCGATGGAGTTCTCCTTTTCTCCAAGGATTCCGTTTGCCCTGGTTTCCTCCATCCCTGCTGCTGCCGTGTTATCTCTGGGAACGGACAAAAAGGAAGCGATAGCCAGCAGGAGTACAAGTCCGGCAATAAGTACGGCCGCCCCCACTATTCTCTTGATTTTCATGGTTGACCGCCTTTCAAAAACTTGCGTAAATCGGAGCAACGGGGATGTAACCGGCTCCGTATGCACCGAATATGACAATCGCCATAATCAAAGTGTAATAAACAGCATAACGCAGCACCACGGGCTTTGTACTGATGCGCTCACGAATAGAAACGCCTTTTTCTTGCTGAAGCCCGATGATAAAAATAATGAGCAAAACAATTGCTACAATGATGTAGTCATAGAGGTCTACACCAAAAGAAAAAAAGGTCTTGTCCGTAATGGTGCTGAATGTGAAGCCTGTAAAAATCTTCTGAAACATTTCAAGACCGGCGCGAAGGCCGTTGGCGCGGAAGAACATCTCGCCGATGCAAACCAAAACAGTCGTCCGTAATATTTGAAATCCACGATAAAGCGGTGTTGTTCGTGAAATGTGCAGCTTCTCCGTGATTTTCACCACGAAGGGCTTTATGATGTTTCCACCCAGGATCAGGGCAAAGTGGTACATTCCAAAAAAGATGAAGTTCCAGCTGGCACCATGCCACAGCCCATTGCACAGCCACACGCAAAAAAGCGCGACTGCGCTGGCAGACAGTGCTCCGAAGTAATTTCCAAGCCGTTTCCTCGCTTTGGAGACAAGGTGCTTCATGGGCTTTGACAGGGAGATGGGATAGAAAATGTAATCTCTAAACCATGTGCCAAGCGTGATATGCCACCGTTTCCAAAACTCAGATATTGTTTTGGAGAAGAAGGGGCGCTGGAAGTTTTCGGTCAGCGACACGCCAAAAATTTGCCCAATGCCGAGGGCAACATCCATTGTTCCGGAGAAATCCATATAAAGCTGAATGGTATAGCACACTGCGGCAACTGCGATTACGAAGCCGTCATAATCTTGATAGCCGTTAAACACATTGGTGATAAACAGATTCAGCCGGTCTGCGATGACCACCTTCTTCAAAATGCCGAACAGAACACGCTGAAGGCCAAAGGTAAGATTGCGGTATTCCATCGGCGGTGCACTCCACAGCTGCTCTGCTGTTTCGCTGTACCGGCAGATCGGGCCTTCCATAATCTGCGGAAAGAAGCTCATATAGAGCGCCAGACGAAAAAGATTGTGGTCGGCGTTTATTTTTCGGTGATAGACATCTAAGACATACGACACCGCCTGCATAGTGTAAAAGGAAATGCCGATGGGCAGCGCAAAAGAAGGTACAGCGATTGACGGGGACATTTTCAAAAGTCTGAGACCGGCGTTCAGATTTGTCACAAAAAAAGGCGAATATTTTAGGACTGCCAGAACACCAATATGAAGGATAACGGCAAATGCAACGATCCATCTTTGCTGCCGCTGATAGCACGCTTTGATACCCTTACGTTCTTCCTTTTGTCCCTGTTCCAAGGCATTTTCACATCGCCTTTGATTGTCGGTCAGCCAGAGCCCAAAATGATGAATGGAGAGCGTGGACAGCAGGAGATAAATCAGCAGCTTTCCGCTGACGGCCCAGAAGAAGGCGTAGCTGGACAATAAAAGCACAATCCGTCGCGGCTTCTGCGGAAGAACGGCATAAGTCGCGACGGTGATGGGAAACAGGACTGCCAGAAACTCCACTGAAAAATAGGACGCAAACGATAGCATGTTAGCCTTCCTCGATCAGCCGCGTCACCATCGCCCAGAGGGACTGCACGGAATTGAAGTTGTCCGGCGTAATTTCGACCGTCGGGATCGTGATATCGAATTCTTCCTCCAGCTCTCCCACCAACGCAATGATGGAGAGCGAATCCAGACGACGACCGTCGATCAGATCCTTGCAGTTTTCGTAGTCAATATCCGGCTCGATATCTTTCAAAATTTTAATCAGGTGTTCCATCTTTTTACCTCATTTCATCATTTGGCGTGTTTAACAGTTCTGTCGGCATATGCGTCCGCGCACACACGGGCTCATGACCGTTTTTCAGCAACATGACCGCTGGCAGGTCCCGGCTTAAAAACAGGGCGATCCCCTCTGCCGCACAATAGGCGCCGGCATTCTCAAATACGAGGACATCTCCGATTGTGGGACGGCGCATAGGGAGCTGTTTAACCAGAATATCGTTGATGGTGCAGAGTGAACCGCAGATATTCCAAGGCTCTGTCTCTGCATCCATGCGCGGCGTAAGTTCGTGAACAAACGGGTGCTTCATAGCCATTGACTGTCCATAATAGACCAGCTGATGCATACCGCCGTCCACAATGGCGTAGTTCTGGCCCTTGTTTGTTTTCTTATCGACAACGCTTGTCAAATAGGCGCCGCAGCTGGCGGCAATGCTGCGTCCCAGCTCCAGCGTGAGCTTTGTCTTGAACTGCATTCCTGTCAGCAGGGCCGAAAACTCATTTAAGAAGTCATCCTCGTCGAAGTCCTCGTCGATAAAGTAGGATACCGGAAGTCCGGGGCCAAACTCCAATTCGGGCGCAGAATATCCCCAGTAGGCTTGCAATTCAGTCAGTACACTATCCAGATAGTCCAGCTCCCGTTTCAGCCGCTTCAAGGAAGTCTTCTGCGTACCGGAGAAATACTGGATTCCTCTGATATCCAGGAGCGGATCATGCTGATACTCTCTGACAATGGACTCCAATTCAGCTTCGGCAAGCCCGAACTGGTTTCCGCTGGTCAGCCGGAGGAGAACCGAAATATGCTTTTTTTCTTGATGCGCTGCATTGATCAGTATGTTGAATTGATGCATGGACTCAACGGTATAAAGCTCACCGGCAGGCCCCTGTGCAATCAACTCTCGGATCAGACTGGGCGTTTTATAAACACCGGAAATTACAAATTTCCTCGTAGGGAGCCCCATGCGGCAGCAGATACGCAGTTCTCCCGGCGAACAGATCTCCAGCCGGTCCACCAGCTTGCTCACCGTCTCCAAGATAAAAGTGTTGGCTTTTACCGCATAGCACAGACCAATACCATCAGGCAGACGGTTGCGAAGGAAGCGGATACGCTCTTCCAGCACAGAAAGGTCATAGGCGTACATGGGCGTTGACTGTTTTTCCAATAATTCTCTCCCTTTGAATTCGTTCATGCTCTACTCCTTTCTGTCAAGCAGTTGCTTGCGATCAATCTTCCCGTTTTTATTCAGCGGGAAGCTGTCAATTCTGTAAAGTGTGCGCGGCACCATGTAAACAGGCAAAAACTCGGCAAGCTGACTGCGCAGGTCAGATTGCTCCGGACTTCCGGTATAGAAGCCGTAAAGCCGTTCCTTTTCTGCGTCAAACACGCAGCAGCATCGGTCAACGCCGGGAATGTTTGCAATCGCCCGCTCGATTTCCTCCAGTTCAATGCGATGCCCCATGTACTTGATTTGAAAATCCTTTCTGCCGCAGAACATCAACTCTCCGTTATCAAGGTATTTTCCAAGGTCGCCGGTTTTATAGATGCGCTCCGGATAACGGCTGTTGAGCGGATTCTGCACGAAAACCGAATCCGTCTGCTGCGGGCTTCGGTAATATCCAAGTGCCAGAGCTGTTCCACACACGCAGATCTCGCCGGTGATGCCGGGAGTGTTCACTTCCTGAGCGTCGACGTCCAGCAGAAACACCCGCTCGTTGGGGAAGGACCGCCCGATGGGGATTCCGTTAGAGTAGTCGGCGGCTCTGTCAATCGTATGATAGGTGCAGTTGCAGGTGATCTCAGTGGGGCCGTAGAGATTGACAAACTGCGCATCCGGCAGATGCTCCATCCATACACGCAGATGCTTTTCGGGCATGACCTCGCCGCTGAAAAGAATCTTGCGGACGGAATCGGGGATACGGTAGTCCAGCCCATGAAACACACTAATCAGACACAGCGCGGAAACGGCCCAGATCATAACGGTGATATGCTTTTCGCATATCCAGTCCAGTAGCTCTCTCGGGCGGGAAAAGAAGGACTTGGGTATGATCACCAGCGTGCCGCCGACCTTAGCCGAGGTGTAGATATCCTTGACGGAAACATCAAAGTCAAATGGCGCCTGATTGCCGAAAACATCTGTGGCCTTAAACTGAAAGATGTCGGTGAAAGCCTCAATGAAGTCGATGACAGAACGGTGGCTGACCACGACGCCCTTTGGAACGCCAGTGGAGCCGGAGGTGAAATTTGCGTAGAGCGGGTCGGTGTCTATCGTTTTGTCACGCACACGGCGCAGGCAAATTATATCGACCGCCTCTTTCCTAAGTTCATTGAGCTGCAAGACCGCTTCGGTTGGAAAAAGCTCCGTTGCAAGTTCTGCGTGCGGAGCGTCTGTGATCACATATTCCGCCTGCAAAACCGCTTGGATCTGCTTCAGTCGAGGTGTGGGCAGCTCGGGGTTCAGCAGAACATAGCAGCCGCCAGCATAAACGATTCCCCAAAAGGCAGCTAGCCCAGGGATGCCTTTTTCCATCAGTACAGCCACCGGCTGCCCAACTGTAATGTGTTTTGACAGTGCTGTTCCGACAGATCGGCAGGTGCGTTCCAGCTCGCGGTAGGTGCAGGAAGAAGTTTCGTCTATGACGGCGATCTTGTCCGGGCAACAAAGTGCACTGTGTTCCAAGTATTCCAATATATTTTTCATGGTATTTCCTCACATTCTTGGGTAGCTGAAAGGAACAATTCCTATCATCGCTGTTTACGCTTTTATTGTCGCACAAGAATCTTAAAGACCGCCTGATGAATTCCTTAACAAGTCTTATTTTTAGTACAATCAAGCAGAATGAGTAAGGTATTTGTTAATTCCAGTAGCTAAGCTGAAGGCCCTTCTGATAGACTCCTACCGCCTGAGCGTAATACCCATAGGAGTTAAAATGCGTCCAATCGGACCGCAATTGCACAGAGATCGCGTCATGTTCCGCCGCTTCCTCATCTGCCTCTGTCGGTGTCAGCCCGGTAATACGCAGCCCATCTTCAATTAAAAACGCACGCATATTGATGAAGTGCTCGCCAAACTCATCCCGCAGAGCGGTGTCCCAGGAAGTATCAGATGTCCCAATCGCTTCCTCTTCATGCTCCAGTGCTGCTTCCGCAACAACATCATCCGCAGAGTTTCCTGGGTCATCCGTATCGCCGATAATAATGTACTTATCGCATCCTGCATGATCAATCATCGCCCGATACTGAGAAATCAGGGTTGCGTAATCTCCATCCCAGCCTCCATTGCTGCCAATTTCTAAAACGAGAATATCTCCCTTATGGCTCTGCGCCTGCTCCATGAAGTCATAATCGATTACTTCGTAGCTGCTCAAGTCATCTGTGGGGGCAATACCGCCCTGCATGATTGCAATTTCCTCCGACGAAGCACCCGGCACGCCGAAATTATAAGTTGTGATTCCGGTCAACTGCTCCAAAACTTCCGGATAGGAGAGATAGCTGGCATCAAAATGGCCTTCGCCTGTCATGATTTCTGCCTCAGATGCGCCAAAGCCCTCCGTCATGCTGTCGCCCCAGCAAACGATCTCACGAGCAGTCTGGGATGTGTTTGTGGTTTCTTTTTTATTGCAGGCAGATAAAAGACACAGTATTATGATCAAAAGCAACAACAGACAAGGTGCGCCTTTTGTATATGCTCTGCACATCTCACCATCTCCGTTTATATGAATTTGTAAATGTGTCATCCAAACACAGTAGTTGTTTTCTCGTTTTCAGATACCAAGGTCAAGCTGCCTTCATTGTCATATCCGCGCCTTTTCAGATGTGCGGATATATGCTCCTCAAGAATTGACGAAACGATCGCGGTCACGGGAATCCCCATAAGCATTCCTGCAATTCCAAATAAGCTGCCGCCCACAATAATGGCGGCAAGTACCCAAAGCGGGCGAAGGCCGGTGGTGTCTCCGAACAGGATCGGCTTTATCACGCTACCATCAAGCGTTTGGCTGATGACGGTATAGATCAGGAACCAAATCACGCCCACCGGCTTGACGAGCAGAATAAGAAGCCCGCCGATCACCGCGCCCACAATCGGGCCGAAGGTCGGTATTATGTTGGTCACGGAAACGACGAGCGTGACAAGCAGCTCGTATGGCGGACCTGTTGCAAGCATAAAGATGTATCACATCACGCCGATAATGCCGTCGCGGTGCTCTCCAGCCCATTCTATCGCTTTTTCAATAAGTGTTTTATAATCCACATCCGGCCTAAACAAATCTTTCAGCCACGGCATAGAAGTATCAAGAGAAAAGCCTGGCATGAAAGATGTCGCAGTTTCACTGAGCGCATCGACATATTCATTGATGTTTTCGAGAAAGGACATAATCGATTGGGCAAGCTACGGAACGACGAGCGCAATCAACAATCCGGCTGCTTCAACAGCATCTGCTGATCTTCGGAGTCATGTGCCTGTATATAAACAAGACAGTCAACTTTTCCTATACGCATTAGAACACGCTGCTTCCCCTTGTAAAAAATATTGTTGCGGAAATTGCCGCACCAATCAGGGATAGAATCAGTATCGTGATGGCTTTATGACGTTGGGTTGTTATCGATATTGCTTTCATATTTATTCTCCTTGCTTTTCGTCGGTGTGAACACACTGAAACCACAGCTCTATTTCAAAGCTGGCCACTGTTTGCTCTACATGGCAGGTTCCGTCCATTTTGTGCATCATAGAATTGATGTTTGTCAGGCCTATATTTGTCCCTTCCTGCTTCGTGGAATCGGATCTCATCGCATTCTGAAAGGAAAGGCCGATATATTCTCCGTTGCGGAGCAGCTCAACGCGGACTGGTTTGGAAATATCGGCGTATTTCTCAATGTTTGAAGCGAGATTGTCAAGCAGGCGCTTTATAAATGGCTCATATACAAGAATCTGTTCGTCATCCCAGGTCAGCGCAAAATCAAATTGATATCCTTTCTGGGAAAGGTATCCGACCATTTCCGAGAGAGAATCATGTAAGGCGTCTTTCATGCTGAACGGCTCTGGTTTTGTTGCCGCATTTTCCTTTGGCATCATAGAGTATTGAAAAATGTTATCTGAAAGCTGCTTGATTTGTTTGGCTTTCTCGTCAATGCAAATCAGGTAATCCTTCATCTGGCTTTCACTATTGTATTTGCCGCTACGCAGGATCTCTGTGTAGAGCATCAGTTTGGTCAGAGGCGTCCTCAGATCATGGGACATCCCGGTGATCAGCGACTGATTTGCCTGAAAGGATGCGGCCTCCGTACTGCGCTGCTCCAAAAAGGCTTTACGCATAGAGTCTAGCTCCTGTGCAAGCGTTCCAAGCTCATCTTTCCCTTGAACTGTAATCGGGTGATCCAGATCTCCGCTTTCCAGCGCCTGTATTTCCGAACACAGAACGTAGATATAAGAGGCAACCTTACGAACACCTCTCAAAAAGATGAACAGGAAAACAGCGGCACAGATTACAATCTCAGCAATTGTTACCCATATCCTACAAAGGTAGAGTTCATCGCTGTATATAAGAAGCTCTGCGTTTCCATCGGAAAACTGGATCGTGTAATAGGAATACCAGTCATAATAAGTAACATCAATATCTTTGCTGTAAAGCTCATCCGATTCGGAATACCTTGAATTAAACATAAGCTTATTATTATGGTACACTTCCATCAGCACTAGCGGCTGTTTATTGCACCAATCGAGCATGGCGTCTGCATCGGTATAAGAAATATTGTTTTTCTTCACATAATTTTGAAAGGCTTCCACACGAGCCTCAGTTCGTTTGATTTCAAAGTCCGAAGTATCCAGTAGATGCTCCATCATGAAATTGCCTCCATAGTGCAGGACACCTAGCAAAAGGAAGCTGCACAGCGCAGGAATCAACAACAGGCGGATAAACCGCAGACCCATTCTGGAATACCTATACATCTATTTCTTCTTTCCGGAAACGATACCCCTTGCCCCATGCTGTCTGGATGTACTTCGGATTCTGCGGATCATCTTCTATTTTTACACGTAGCTTCCGGATATGAACCATAACCGTTCCGTTGGATATGTAGAAATACGGCTCATTCCAGATCGCTTCGTAAATGTTTTGGGCAGAAAAAATGCGGTTTGGGCTTTTCATCAGGAGCAAGAGGATCTGATATTCGATCTCCGTCAAACTGATTTCTTTTTCCTTCACCCAGACCTCGTTGTGATCCTTTGCGATGCGAACATCGCCAAGCTCCAAGTAATTACTCTCGTGCAGTTCTCCCGGCTGTTCCTTGCCGCGGTAGACGCAATAGCGGCGCAACAGAGCCTTGACGCGGGCAATAAGTTCCGCATAGGAAAACGGCTTTGGAAGATAATCATCGCCGCCGGCCGTCAGCCCGATCAGCTTATCCGACTCCTGGGCCCTTGCGGTAAGAAAAAGGACAGGAACAGAGGATGTCTTACGTATCTCCTCGCACACACGCAGACCGCTCATTCCTGGCATCATGACATCGAGAATGACAAGATCAACAGAATCAGTCAGCATATCCAGTCCCTGACGACCGTTTTCGGCTTCCAGAATGGTGTAGTTATCTCCGCTGAGAAGGATACGGATTCCTTCCCGAATCTCGGCCTCGTCTTCTATAATTAAAATTGTCTGTGAACTCATGGTGTTGAACTCCTTTCAAATCTGACCAAAAACGCCTCCTGTGCGTCTGCACAGGAGGCGTTTCACAGTTAAAGGAGGGGAATGAAAAAGAAAATATGTTACCCGGCCTTTGTCTGACGCGCTCTCACTGGCAGGGAATGGCGCTTGACCCCTGCTTGCTGTGCCGAGCCGATAGATCCTCTATGAGCTGTAACGCAGAGCTGCCAGCCGGGTTAAGTATTTTTATTTGCCTTTGGTGTTGTTCGTAGCAGGTGCCTTGGAAGCGGGGGCTTTGGTGGTTGTGTCCTTGCTGGTAGTGCCTTTGCTGGTGGTATCCTTACCAGCGGGTGCCTGCGTTGCAGTATCCTTATTGGTCGTATCCTTACCCGCAGGCGCCTGCGTTGCAGGGGTGTTGGTATCCTTGGCCGGAATATCCTTGGTATCGGTGTCCTTTTTGTTGGTGTCCTGCAGCTGAGTTTGTGTCGTGGGTTCTTTTGCATTGGTATCGTTGCCTTTTTTCTTGTCTGCACCACATCCGGTCAAGGCCGAGAGCGACATAACAAGCGCAAGGGCAATCAATGCGATGCTCTTACTCTTACATTTGAAGTTCTTGAGTTTGTCTATTTTCATGATTAAGACATTCCTTTCGATAATATGTTTCGAACGCGGTATCGCTTTCGATAATTTTATTTTATCAGGAACTTCTTAAAATCTTAGGACTACAGTTCTTAACGTTTCTAAAGCCCGTGTATGCAGCATCAATTGGGTTGGTGTACGCAAGTTTGGCGCAGCCGGTTTACGAGTCGGATATATATCGCAGATACGGATGGAAAGCCCGCAATCCAATAGGCTGCGGCCGCCAGTGCGAGGCCACTGCCTTAATCGGATAGCCAGGGATTCTGGCTGCGCAGAATAGTAACAGAAGAATCAGCGCGCACAGCAGATACAATCCACAGATACAGGAAACGATAATGTTGCGCGGGCTCAAGGTATGTACGATGACTGCGGGCAGCACACCAAGGCAGATCAAATCACTCAGCGAGTCAATCTGAATACCAAAGTTCTTTTCGTTGCGCGTCCGCTTCATAGTAGATGCTACACGCCCGTCAAACATATCGCAGAAGCCGGAAATCATCAGGCACAGCAGCGCCTGCAGAATGCTCCCGTCGATGGCAAACATAATCCCCAAGAACGATGCCAGCATACCAACATAAGTGAGTATCACCGTGTAATTATAAAATCCAAGCATAAAAGGCCTTCCTAAAGTATGCTATTGAAAAAAACACTGTATAGTTTTTTTCGACGCCGCCCATTCAACGGCGGCATTATATTTTTCTCCGGTATGATCTGCTTCACAAATCCAATTCCAAAGCGCCTTGCGAGCAGATAAGCAATGATGGGGCCAAGAGTGATCCCGATATAATTGCGAGAAAGCCGCCAGCTGCTCCAAACAATCCGGCGCCCGCAACAAATCCGAAAAAGCTTGGGATAATCGTGAAAAAGGCCTGCATAGTCTGGATCGCAGTCAGCATCAACGGCGCAAACGGGCCAATGTAAGAGCGCAGAGCCTCTGCCGAACCAAAATGTCCACGGAAAAAACCGATGGCGAGGAATACGCCGGTAACAAGAAGCAGGAGTAGAAATAAAATCAAGAAATAGAATTTGAGCCGTTTTTCACACTGTTTCATCCGCACCTCCACAGAAAAAGGAACATACACATAGTTTTCTATTTCGCATTATACCTACATATTCTGACGCTGGTGCTTACAAACACCTTAAGTATTCTTAACTGACTCTTATTGCAGCATCTCTTCGTTGCTTGTATTGTCGGTAGATGATAAAATAGCAGTAAAATCAAAGAGTGGAGGCGTAACGATATGAAGAACGCCGCAAAAATTATGATCGTAGATGACGATTCTGAAATCCGGGAGATCGTGCGCGTTCTGCTGGAAAGCGAAGGGTTTACCACGCTGGAAGCGGCAGATGGTGCAGCGGCTCTGTCAGCCTTCTCCAACGATGTGGATCTTGTTATTCTGGATATTATGATGGCCGGCATGTCCGGGTATCAGGTCTGTTTAAAAATGAGAGAACAGAGCAATGTTCCCGTCCTGTTTCTCACGGCGAAAAATAAGGACTCCGACCTGACTCTGGGCTTTTCATCCGGCGGGGACGACTATCTCGCAAAGCCGTTTTCCTACGCGGAGCTTCTCGCCAGAGTCAAGGGCCTTCTGCGCCGCTATCAGACCTATAAAGGCAAAGGCGTCTTTGACAATGAAACACCGCTGGAATGGCGCGGCATCGTGCTGTATCAGGATCGAAACGAAGCGTGGAAGGGCGGAAAGGAACTAAACCTGACCGACAAGGAGTATCAGATCCTCAAATTAATGCTGTCCCATAGAGGAAGACTTTTCTCCGCGCAGAATCTGTATGAAAGCATTTGGGAGGAACCGTTCTTTTATTCCGCCAACAATACGGTGATGGTTCATATTCGTAGGCTGCGGGAAAAAATTGAGGAAGATCCGCAGGAGCCGACATTGCTGAAAACTGTTTGGGGAAAGGGGTATCGTATTGAATAGCAGTAAATATAAATCCCGCTTGGGCCTGAAATTTACATCGGTTGCCGCCATTGCGCTGATTATCTCCTTTTCCGTTTTTCTGCTCCTGTACAAAGGTGTTACCTGGTGGTTCCTGTACGGGTCAGAGTTTGATACGTATTGGACGAACGAGGGAACCGCCGCGGTGGAAAGCTTTCAGGCGTATGTAAAAGACAACGAGATGACAATCGACGAAGCAATACGGGATGTGAAATGGGAAAAGACCTATCGAACAGCATACCTGTACTTGGGAAGCAGCCCCACGGCAAATATTCCGGATGAAGGCGGAGATACGCAAACAGGCATTCCTGTGACTTGTTCCGACGGTGTCATATATGCCTATGCGTACCCATCTGTCTCCCACTATGACAGCCTGGGAATAGTGATCTCTCTCGGCATCGCTGCAATCTGTTTTTTCCTTATCCTAATTCCCTATGTCTATCGTATCATCCATCGTATTACCCATCTCAGCCAAGAAATGGAGATACTTACAGGCGGCGATCTCGCTTATCATATCGTTTCTCCAGGTGAGGACGAGTTGGCAGAACTCGGACGCAGTATTGAGGGAATGAGGCTTTCCGTAATTGAACAGATGGCGCGGGAAAATGAAGCTGTACTGGCCAACAGCCGCCTAATCACCTCATTATCACACGATTTACGAACGCCACTGACAAAACTGAGTTGCTATCTTGAAATACTTCGTTATAAGAAATATCAAGATGCATCGGAAGCAGAACTCTATTTAAGCCGCGCTATAGAAAAAACGCAGCAAATGAAAGATCTCTCAAACGAAATGTTCCGACATTTTCAAGTGAAAGTTCCGCCCAAAGAGAATCTGGATAGCGATCAGATTGCAGGTGAGCTGCTTTTGTCACAAATACTATCTGAGATGTGCTTTGACCTGCAGGCAGAAGGCTTTCAGGCAAACCTTCCGGTCATTGACGGCGAGTTTGGGCTCTCTGTCCCTGTGTTTGAGCTGCAACGGATATTTGACAATCTGTTTTCAAATATCCGCAAATATGCCGACTCGACAAAGCCCGTAACGATCACAGTCAGCAAGCAGACGTCTGAGGTTGGTGTCATGATTTCAAACTATAGGGGGCAATGCTCCTGCGCTGATAGTACCGGCATCGGGCTACCCACGGTCAGAAAGCTGGTAGAGCAAAACGGCGGAAGGTTTAACATTACAGAATCTAGCGAGATTTTTTGCGTGAAAGCATTCTTCCCAATCACAAAAAACGAGGAGACAAACAGCAAATGAGTATCATTTCCCTTCAAAGATTAACGGAGCCTGAACTCCCTGATTTTCGAAAGCGGCTCCAGATCGCCTTTTCCATTGCGGTGATCGAAAAATATGGGGTTCTCGATGATGGGCCGATCCCGTCCGACGAAGACATCAACGGCAATTTTTACAGCAGGGGTGCAGAAAGCTTCCATATCCTTTCTGATGGACAGAAGGTCGGCGGCGTAATTGTCACCATAGATTGCATTACAAACCATAATCATCTGGATTTCTTTTTTATCGATCCCGCATTCCACAGCAAAGGACTGGGGCTTGCTGCGTGGAAAGCAATCGAGGCCGCTTACCCGGAAACCGAGATATGGGAAACTGGTACCCCGTATTTTGAGCAGCGCAACATTCATTTCTATGTCAACAAGTGCGGCTTCAAAATAACAGAATTTTACTGCAAGCATCACCCGGACCCTCATGAGCCACTTTGTGCGGATAAGCCCATTGATGGAATGGATGACGGCTTCTTCGTCTTTGAAAAGGTAATGAATCCGCAGAACACAGAAGCACAATCTTGATTGGCGTCGGTGTTGACATGGTATCCATCCAACAGATGACATATCTGATGGAACTGGATGCATTTGTTCGGCGCACCTTTACGGAGCGGGAAATTGAAGCATTCAGGCCGGCTCCCAATCAAGTAGAGTACCTTGCAACGCATTTTGTTGCAAAAGAAGCGGTTTTCAAGGCGTTGGCGCATTTCACGAAAGAAAAGCGATTCGACATGAGAATTGTCGAATCGCTTCGTGATGCAGATGGCTTTCCTTATATTGTTATCAGCGAAAAACTCCGCTGCCTGATGAAAGAAGCCAGAGCTTCTGCTCTGTCGGTATCTATTTCCACAGAGAATAATTTGGCGATTTCTTTTGTCGTTGCGGAATAAATCGTTTTGTTGACGGTGCTTTTCAAGCGGCTTTACGAGGATAACGTGCTGGGGCGCATTACCAACGGGCAGTTCCGAATCCTCTCCGGAGACTACAGCACAAAGCAGAAGGAACTGACCATCGCAATTCCTGAGAAGGAGGCGCGGTGCCAGAAGCTGCAGAACTCCGCCACCAATGTGGAGACGTTTATTGAGAAAGCCAGGCGGTACACGGAGATTCCGGAGCTGACGCCGGAAATTCTGCGGCTGTTCATCCAGCGGATCGAGGTCGGAGAGCGCAGTGAGAAATATTCCCGCACCGCCGAACAGGAGATTCGTATTATTTACCGCGATGTGGGCGTCATGGACAGTGTGGAGCCGTCAGCGGAAGCTACTGAAAATACAGAGCAGGTAAACATTGCATAGAAAGCGTAAGGGGCGGACGGCTCCCACCGCCCGCCCTTACATAATGTGTCCCTGTGAACGCTAACAGAACGATTACAGGGCTTTGTTATGGAACTGCTATCCAGATTCGAACTGGAGGCCTCACAAAGATCCCCAGACTATACTGCGATAGCTCTCTATGTCGGTTGCTCCCTCAGTGCTTATGCAAAGGATCCTCGAATCGCTGGTTATTCCGAGTTTACTTCTTATGCGTTCATATTCGGGCTCCATGAGAAGCGCCGCAAGTCCCGCGGTCACCGCGCCGCTTTCGCCCGATTCAATCCGCGTCCTATCGAAAACAGGATTTCCGAGCATGCGCATTCCGCACTCGGAAACACGGTCCGGACACGATACGAAAGCGTCGGCCAATCCGCTTAAAATGTCCCATGCCATGGGGTTCGGCTCGCCGCACGCAAGCCCGGCCATTATTGTGTCCATATCTCCGCTCACCGAGTGAAGCATGCCGTCCGCCGCCTTCGCGGTCATGAAAACACAATCGGCTCGGTTCGGTTCCACAATTACTGAAACCGGTCTGTCGTCTCCGTAAACCGCAGCATAATAGCCCAGTATTGCGGCAGAAAAAGAACCAACTCCCGCCTGAAGGAAAATATGCGTCGGAGGACGCGAAATCTCCTCGTCTATTTCAAGGGCTATCGTCGTGTATCCCTTCATAATAAGAAGAGGGATTTTTTCATATCCCGTCCACGCGGTATCCTGTATCGTAATCCAGCCGTTTTCGTCTGCTTCCCTTCGCGCCGAACGCACGGTGTCATCGTATGAAAGATCGGTAATCTCCGCCTTCGCTCCGTTTCCCCGTATTCGCTCAAGCCTTTCTGTGGAACTGCCCCGCGGCAGGTAAATCACAGCTCTGTGCCCCAGAAGCTTTGACATCCACGCTACTCCGTTTCCATGATTCCCGTCGGTCGCTGCGACAAATGTCAAAGGCCCGAGCTTTTCTCTCGCATTTTGTCCGGACAACGCTTCATAGCTTAAATCTTCCGGCGCAAGTCCCAGACGCTCCGCTATCTCACATCCCATCGCGTAACTGCATCCCAGAGCCTTAAACGCCCCCAGTCCGAACCTTTTGCTTTCGTCCTTTACCATAAATTCCGCAATATGCAATTTTGATGCAAGCCCTGGAAGCGAAACTAGAGGGGTCTTATTATAGCCGGGAACAGTTTTGTGAAAATTCATTGCGCGCGCAGCCTCTGCGCGGCCAAGCGCTTCGAATACGCGTCCATCACGCCTGCGCGGATAAAAAACGAAACCGATGTCGCCCTCGGTGACGAACTCTTCTTTAATTCCGTCAGTCAAATATAATTTCACCCTTTTCCAAAACTGTCTTCCCGTCAACTTTAATCGTTGGCTTATGGAAAATACAGTCAAGATGCGTCGAGCTTGAAACCACACCGCCAAAGCCCACGTTGTCTCCAAGACCTATGTGCGCGGTCCCTCCGCATCCCTCGTCCGAAAGCATCTTTCCGTTCAAAATCCCGCTTGAATTGATTCCGACACCTATTTCCCCGACGTTATAAACGGCGGGATCGTGGCATTCTTCAAGTACAGCTTTTAGCGCCTCCGCCTGTTTTCCGCCTTCAATATCCCTGACCATTCCCTTTTCTATGGTCAGTTTTATAGGTTCGCTTATCAATCCGAGCTTTGGATGCGGTATGCTGGCGTCGATAAAAAGCACGCCCTCCGCCGTCTCTTCGACCGCGCACGTGGCACACTCAATATCAGGAGGAGAGGACGAGACGCCCGGCTCAAGACTTACTCCGTACTGATCCCTCGGTTTCCGGCCTTCAATCGAACAAACGAGGCGCGATCCGCATTCCGTGGTAAGCTCCAATCTTCGGCCTCCCGAAAAATGCTCCGCCATCTTGGCGCAGCGTCTGCGCTCCAGCGCATAATCGCAGAACACGCCGCCGCGCTCCATCATCTCCAGATCATAGTCCGCCATATTGACAAACCTGGCTCCGTTAGCCACAGCGTCGCGGCGCGCCTGGGCATGAAACATTGAAAAACGGGTGCAGGCAAAAATCACATCTGCCTTCTGCATAGACGCGGCCGCAATGGGATTGGGATTTTCGCCGTGTCTCGTGGCATCGTTCATTAAAACAATGCTTCGGTTCGGGAACTCTTCCGCTGCCTCCCACATCACCATCGCGATTTTCAGTCCCGTCTGATCAGCAAGAAAAAGTATATTTTCCTCTTTTTTGCAGTCTGAGCACGTGGTAAGCAAAACCTTTGCTCCTTTTATTCCTTCCGACATTTGAATTCCTCCTTCGTTTTTAATCAGTTCAAACGCAGCGCGACTCCCGCCACCGCCGCAACGGCAATATATAAAACAGGATGT
Organism: Oscillospiraceae bacterium; assembly: GCA_034926415.1. Taxonomy (GTDB): domain Bacteria; phylum Bacillota; class Clostridia; order Oscillospirales; family Oscillospiraceae; genus JAYFRC01. The sequence continues at coordinate 6,844 of JAYFRC010000050.1, read as the reverse complement.
TTTTTCCATTTTCTTATTGCAAAAAATGCAATGGCAAACATTATGATTTTAGGCCACACGAATAATACCGAGATATTCTGTTCCGCAAGGAATCCGTCTATGTTCATCAGAGTTATCTTGATTATGCCGTATCCCGCAGCGGCTATCATTCCCGTAACAGCCGGGCGCAGTCCGTAAAATGCATTGTCCACAATCTTGTTTTTTCTGAATTTGTCCAGCATCCGGCTCACGAAAATCACAATGATTAACGACGGAATGGTCTCTCCCAGAGTTGCGATAAGCCCGCCGGCAACTCCGCAGACCTTATATCCCACATATGTAGCCATGTTGATTCCAATGGGTCCAGGAGTCGCCTCGGAAATAGCTACCATATCAGTAATCAGAGACTGGCCGAACCATCCAGTCGAATCTCCCAGGTGCTGAAGGAAAGGCAGCGTGGCCATTCCTCCTCCAACGGCAAAAAGTCCGATTTTTAAAAACTCCAAAAAGAGGCGAAGTATCAGCATTTATCGTTCCCCGTTCCCCGCGCCTTTACGGCCGATGCGCAGAATCTTGCAAGCACCCCGACGGCGGCCGATGCTATTATAAAAAATATGGGTGAAATGTCGGTGAATTCCGTTCCAATGAACACAAGTATGAAAATGATGATGCCTAAAATATCCTTTATCCCTTTCCCCCACATATCCATGACCGCGCTGAAAATAAGGGCCGCGACACACACCGCAATTCCGTGCAGCGCATACTGGACATAAAGATTTTCCTGAAAGCTGTTCATGCACATGGCCAGAATCGTGATTATAATCACGCTCGGCGCAACGCATCCAAATGCCGCAGCAATACCGCCCGCCACCCTCTTTACGCGGTATCCTATAAATATTGACACATTTATGGCGATGATTCCGGGCAATCCCTGACTGATCGCATAAAAATCAATCAAATCCGCGTAATCTACCCAGCCTTTTTTCTCTGCTACTTCACGTTTGAGTATCGGCAGCATAGTGTAGCCTCCGCCGAAAGTAACTGCTCCCATTTTAAAAAAGGCAACAAACAGTTCCAGACAAGTCCTCATAAATTCTCCTTCTGTAAGGCCGCGCGCCGGCAGCGTAATTTCTTCCTTGAACGCGCTGTCGAAGCATGTTATATTGATTTATAAGCCGGTTTCCCCATTTGCAGAAAGATTCCGGATAAGTATGGAGTAAACGGCTGCGGCCGATACAATCTCCTTCAGAGGACAGCACTCGTCCGGCATATGACAAAGCCTTTCGTCGCCTGCGCCGAACAGAATTGTCGGTATCCCGCGCTTTCCAGCTGTGGCCACGCCGTTAGTACAGCCGCTTCTGATGTATGAGACCGGCTCCATGCCCGCCTCTTTTATAGCGGAGCGCGCCGCCATAGCCAATGCCGAATCCTCCGATATTTGCCATCCCGGTAAATATGACCGGAGCGTCACCGGCGTTCGGCGCCAGCTTTTTCCGCTGATATTGCAAATTTCCCATACAGCGTCGCTGTTTCCTATGAAATCCTCAGCTTCCTGCTTCAGCGTATCAACCGTATCCGATTTTGTCAGGCGGCGGTCTACGGTTATGGCGCAGCTGTGCGGAATCGAATTTATCGACCCCGCATCGCTGGTGATTCGGGTAACGGCTATACTCCCGCGGTCTCCGCCCTCCTGTGCCAGGCGAATCCCTTTTTCCCTTATCCGTTCCAGAACCGGCATCATCTCATAGAGTGCGTTGACGCCAAGATAATGTCGGCTCGCATGAACTCCGACGCCTTTTGAAGTAATATTGTAAAGGGCGCGCCCCTGATGTCCGAGGCCCAGCCTTAAATTTGTCGGTTCGCATATAACCGCGTATTCGGGGACTTTCTCCATCTCATCGAGTTCTCTGTCAAGGGCAACTCCGTCAAAATCCTCTTCCATGACTGAGCAGCTCACCAAAATGGTTTTTCCGTGGATACAGCCAAGCTCCCGGGCAATATAAGCGCCGTAAACCGAAGCGGCCAGAGAGGATTTCATATCCACCGATCCCCTGCCGCATAGTTTTTTATCAAGTATCCGCCCTTCAAACGGCGGAAAGCTCCACCCTGCTTCATCTGCGGACACGGTATCTGTATGCGAATCAAAGAGTATCACGGTGTTCCCGGTCCCGAGCTGTCCTATCAGATTACCTACCGAATCGGTCCGTATTCTATCGTAGCCGAGTTTTTCCATTTCGGCCTTTATCCGCCGCAGGACAGGCTCTTCCTGTCCTGTAACGCTTTTTATCTGCACAAGATCTCTACAAAACGTTATAAGCCCGTCACGGATATTCTGCATGAACAGTTCCAATTCTTTAGTCATGAGCATCTCTTCCCTGCAATCTGCATTATTTGCCGTCACTGACTTAACCCATCCGGCGTCCCCGCGTCTTTAAAGCTGGACGACCGGAATGGTGGAAATTTCTTTTCCAATCTCAACCATGGTGTGCTTGCTCCATGCCGGATCCTGTTTGGGGTAATCCGTCCGTATGTGATGTCCTCTGGTTTCCTTTCTCATGCTGGCGCTCTCGATAACCAGTTTTGCAAGCTCCATCATATTTTCAAGTTCCATTGCCGTGGCAAGTTCGTAATTGTAAATTCCGATTTTACTTCCGCCGGTTACGTTCGGCAGCTGCTTTTCTATTTCCTCAACCTCGAAAAGAGCGCTCTTAAGCCCATCCTCGCTTCTGCGCACTCCAACAAACTGCTCCATCACATGCGTTAGTTTTTTCTTGAGCTCGACAGGGCGGACAGGGCATGCTTTGGGCGCAAGATATGCCTCTATGCGCTCGGCCTCATCTTCGAGGTCCGACGCCTTTATTTCGCCTCCCGCGTTTCCTTTGGCCACGTATTCTGCAGCGCTGTTCCCGGCGCGGCATCCGAACACCTGCGTTTCGGCCAGAGCGTTTCCCGAAATGCGGTTGGCCCCGTGGAGATTTGAATCGCACTCCCCTCCGGCAAATAATCCAGGAAGATTCGTACGCCCGGCGGCGTCGATCCTTATTCCTCCCAGCGCGTAGTGCAGACCCGGCTTTACTTCCACGACGCCGCTGTCAAAATCAATTCCCTGAAGCGTTAGGTTTTTAGGCGGAATGTTGAACAGCGTCGTCACCATACGGTCAATTTCGGCTTTGGACAGCGGAGATTTTGTCAAATCCACGAAGACTCCTCCGTTCGGTCCCCCTCCGCCATTTTCAACCGCCTCGCTCATTATCCTCATCATCTCGTCGCGGGGAGGTGGGTCTCCTCCCGGGAGCAGATCCTTTCCATTTGCATTGAGCATTTTTCCGCCGAGCTTATTGGCATGTACAAGGCTTTCATACTGTATAAGTATTCCGCGCCCGCTCGCGCCGCAGGTTATGAACGGATAATAGAGTATCATCTCAAGATCGATAAGCCTCGCTCCGGCGTGGTATGCCAGCATCAGCCCGTCTCCGGTGCTGTCAGGAGCCACGTCTGTGTGCTCCCACATGGCTTCATAGCCTCCCGTAGCCGCAACAACAGCGTCCGCCTGAATGCATACAAGATTCCCTGTGCGCATGTCGATTCCGCACGCTCCGACCACTTTGCCGCCGTTTACAAGGATTTTTGTTACATCAAAATCCTCAAGCACTTCGATTTCACTGCGGCGCTTAAGTTCCCGTCTCAGCGCGTGCATCATACCCGCGCCTCCGGACTTAAGCACCATATTGCGCGGGTAAGTCTCGCCGGGATGCTGAACCTGCATAAGCTTGCCGTTTTCCCTGCGCTCGAAAGGAACCCCGTAGGATACAAGATCCTCAACCCTTGCCACCGAGTCGTCAGCAAGAGCCCGGGCAAGATCCTGATCCGAAAGCCCGCGGCCATTTTCAATTATATCTGCATAATGCACTTCGGCATTGTCCCTCTGATCTTCGTATCCCATCGCCGCCTGTATTGAAGGATAAGCCATCGGGGTAAGCCCGCAATGCGATACTGCTCCTTTAACTGCAAGCGTCGCCTTGCGCCCGGCATCGTTTACCGCAAAGGCTGCGCGCACTCCTGCGCCTCCGCCGCCGATAATAAGAACTTCGGTCTTTCGCATCTCCCATTGTTTCATTTCACGTTCCTCCTTACAGTTCCACGACAAGATCGCGAATAACCTTGTCGTTTGCAGGCTCCACAGTGTACGTTTCTCCGGACATCATCTGGCTGCTGCATGCCCGGCATACTTTTCCGTTCAGTTTGACAAGGCATGCCATGCACACTCCCCTGCCGCAGTGATTGTTTCTGTAAGCCAACGTTGAATCCATATTTTCCCATATATAGCGGAGCGCCGTTAACACCGTCATGCCCTTGACATACGGCACCTCATATGTCTGAAAGCGTCCCGGTTTGGGTTGGGAACGTTTTATTTTTAATCTGACGATATCATTCGTAATTACAATGTCGTTCATAAAATTCGCCTTTCTTTTTAATTTACGAAAGCTGAAAATAGAGCGGTATTTCGGCCCTTGCGCAAAAGCTTTCTCTTTACTTTTTGTCATTATATAATTACATGATAACGCGGCGCTACGCCTGAAGCGCAATTTCCACTGTGTTCGGCTACAAATAATAAGCGGGAGCAGCTGTGCCTTTAAACAACATCGATCGTCCCGCCTTAGTGGAGAGGAGTCTTCCTATGCAGTCAACTGCCCTTATTACACCAAACACAATAAAACATGTTATTTCCCTTGCAGATTTCCCCTATCTTGACCTTGTCGGCGGCGGTGCGGGATTGAACCGGGTTGCTGAAAACGTCACATTTGTTGAGGACGAGCGCAGCCTCGCATGGTGCCGCGGCAACGACGTCATAATAACAAAGCTTTCGTCTTTTACTCCGGATATATATGCGTCATTGTTTCGCCGGCTTTCAGAAGTCCCCGTATCGGCCGTAATTCTCTTTTATCCTGAGCAATATGCTCAGAGCGCGGTTTCCGTTCTCAGTCCGTTGGCAGACGAATACGAAATTCCACTTTTCACAGCGCGTAATTCCGTTCGCTTCAGCGATGTTGCGACTCCAATTCTCTTCCTGATTGAACAGTTTGGAAACGCGCGGAAGGGATTTTTTCAGCTGCTCACTTCCGAAGCGGAATCGTTCAATGTCGAACGCTATCTATCCTGTGCAGCCAGCTTGAATCTTTCAGGATATTCCGGTTTTCGCATGCTTGCCATACGTTTTCAAGGCGGTTCTCAGAAATCTTCCCTTGCCAATAAAGCTGAGCTTGAGAATATCGGATCGCTTCATTTACCCGGCGGTATATTCTTTCAAGTTGAAAACGGCCTTTTGCTTCTTGTCGCCCCAGAACCTCTCGATGAAGCCGGACACAATGCGGCTCTTGTCTTTGCCGATGCGGTACGCCGTCGATGGTGCACAAGCACAATCTATGTGGGACGTCACACCGAAAAACTCATTTCTCTTCGCGACGAATACGCGCTGATAATGCAGGCATCCAGACTTAGCTCCGTCCCATATCTGACAGACCGCCGCGTCCTATTGATGGAAACCCTTCAGCCTATACTTCTGCTTGCACGTGCCGCCGATGGTTATCCCCCGCTGTTGGATTGGGCAGAACAGTTCCTTAAGCCAATCCTTGATTACGACGCTCAGTCACAAAATGACGGCAATCTTTTTGAAACCCTCTGCGCCCTTTCAGAAGTAGAATTAAAGGGGACAAAGGCAACGGCGGAGCGACTGCACATACATCCCAATACGCTCGCTTACCGTAAAAAGCAGATTGAAAAGCTTCTGCGCCACGACCGTCTGGAACACGGGGTGTTCGATACCGAACTGGCTCTGTTCCTCCACACGATGCAGCAGGCGCAGAATAATAAATCCAGGCCTGCTTTTGAAAACGATGGTTTTAAGTAAAAGCTTTCTTCCAAAATAGCAAGACCACCGGGCAGAATTTCTGTCCGGTGGTCTTTGTTTCTATTTGATCGTTTACGCATGCGAATCACGACGTATACCAAAATTTCTTGGCAAGTTTATCTATATCTTTTTGCAGGAAAAAGCCGCCGTTTTCTTCGGAAAACGGCGGCTTTTGGAGCTGCTATCCAGATTCGAACTGGAGACCTCATCCTTACCAAGGATGCGCTCTACCGACTGAGCTACAGCAGCAAATGGCGACCAAGACCGGGCTCGAACCGTCGACCTCCAGCGTGACAGGCTGGCGTTCTAACCAACTGAACTACTTGGCCATCTTTGCGCGGATGCCTTTTCAAAGCTCACTAATTATAACATAAACAACATGTGTTGTCCAGTTTTTGGCAGGGGCAGAAGGACTTGAACCCTCGGCACGCGGTTTTGGAGACCGCTGCTCTACCAACTGAGCTATACCCCTAAACAGGCAAGTGTCTTCGCAGGGGGAGCAACTCCCCCCGGAAGGCGCTTCATGACGCAGCTGTTGCCGCGCCAGGTTGGTGGGCCTTCAGGGACTCGAACCCCGGACCGATCGGTTATGAGCCGACTGCTCTAACCAACTGAGCTAAAGGCCCTTATATCCATACTTATAAGAAAAGTGCAAATATAAAAGAAAAAATGCCGCCACCAAAGTGGCGGCACCGGAAATTTGTGGCTCCCCCTGTTGGGCTCGAACCAACGACCCCATGATTAACAGTCATGTGCTCTACCGACTGAGCTAAGGAGGAATATAAAACGAAGGTCTGGTCTGGTCGACCAGACCTTCGTTCTTTATAGTGTTGGCGCTACCTATCTTCCCGGGCCGTCGCCAGCCAAGTATTGTGGGCAGAAACGAGCTTAACTACTGTGTTCGGAATGGGAACAGGTGGACCCTCGCCCTAATAAGCACCAACTTGCTTTCCTGCG
>JAYFRC010000086.1:0-14084 GCA_034926415.1 Oscillospiraceae bacterium | reverse complement strand
GTGATAAGAGCTGCCGCATGCGATGATGAATATGCGCGAAATGTTTTTCACATACTCCGCCGTCATCTTCACATTGTCTAGGACGACGCGGCCGCCCTTGATGCGCGGCGAGATAGTCTTTCTTATTGCCTCGGGCTGTTCCATTATCTCCTTGAACATGAAGTGCTCGTAGCCGCCCTTCTCGGCGGCGGACACGTCCCAGTCCACGGTATGGTGCTCTTTTTCGACAGGCTCCAGCATATCGTTGAAAACGTCGATGCTTTCACGGGTGACGACCGCTATCTCGCCGTCGTTCATGTAGCTTACGTCGCGCGTATGCTTGATTATCGCGGTCACGTCTGAAGCGATGAAGTTCTCGCCATCGCCGTAGCCTAGGAGCAGCGGCGCGTCCTTGCGCGCCGCGATGAGCGCGTCGGGAAAGTCGCTGCATATTATGCCGAACGCATATGAGCCCTCGATGCGGTGAATTACGCGGGACACGGCGTCAAGCATATTGTGGTTTTCGTTGTAATAGAACTCGAGAAGCTGCGCCACGACCTCGGAATCGGTGTCGGATGCGAACTTCACGCCCTTGTCCTGGAGCGCTTCCTTTATCTCGAGATAATTTTCGATGATACCGTTGTGAACGAGCGCGATGCTCCCGTTCTCGCTGACGTGAGGGTGGGCATTTATATCGGTGGGCTCGCCGTGCGTCGCCCAGCGAGTGTGTCCGATGCCCATTTTCCCTGTGACGTCGCTGCCGCCCTTCGTCATTTCGTAAAGGACCTTGAGCCGTCCTTTGGCCTTTGCCACCTGGAGCACGCCGTCGTCCGAGACGACCGCCATTCCCGCGCTGTCGTAGCCGCGGTACTCCATGCGCTCCAGCGAATCGAGAAGGATTGGAGCCGCTTCCTGTTTACCTACAAATCCAACAATTCCGCACATAATGCTTTGTATCTCCTTTCGGAATAAAACGCGGGCGGCGGCAAATACTGTATGCGGAGGTCTCCGCATATGATAACCGCCTTTGTCCGCACTTTGCTGCTGTATTTTATAATAATGGTCGGGCTCCGCCTTATGGGAAAACGCCAGATAGGAGAGCTGGAGCCGTCGGAGCTCGTCCTCGCGCTGCTTATATCCGACCTTGCGGTCGTGCCTATGCAGGACTTCGGGATACCGCTTCTCAACGGACTCATCCCGATAATAGTGCTGCTTTCTGTCTCTATAATGATCTCGATACTGAATCTTAAATTCGTGCGCTTCCGTTCGCTCATGTGCGGCGAGGCCTGCATCGTTGTCCGGGACGGAAAACCCGTGCAGGGGAATATGCGCGCCGCGCGATTTACAATAGACGAGCTCATACAGGAGCTTCGCCAACAGGGTATCGCCGACATATCCACCGTTAAATACGCGATACTGGAAACAAACGGGAAACTCTCCGTTCTCCAGTATTCGGCATTTCAGAGCGCCACTCCGCACGCGCTCAAAATGGCGAGCGAGGACAACGTGGTGCTGCCCGTGATCCTTGTCAGCGACGGTCATCTGATGGTCCGGAACATGCGTGAGCACGGCTTTGACCGCGCTTTTGTCGCCCATCAGATCGAGCTTCACGGACTTGTCTCAGAAAAGGACGTGTTCCTTATGACGATAGATCAGAACGGCACCGTCTTTCTCATTCCGAAAGATGGCGCGGCCGAAAAGCGAAAGGAGTGATAATGTTATGAAACCGTTTTTTCTCGCGGCCTCTATGCTCGTCCTCGCGCTGGTGTTCTGTCTTTGGAACGCCGACACGGTGACGCGGAAAACGCAGGCTCTTGAAGAGTTCGTCTCCTCGGCTCAGGTCTGCGCCGAAAGCGGGGATATGTCCGGAGCGGGCAAGTACATCGATAAAGCGTACGATTACTGGCTCGGAGAGCAGACCTACTTCCACATCGTCATGCAGCACGAGGCGCTCGACGATGCGGAATCGCTTTTCTGCCGGTTAAGGGCACTCGGCGTAGAGATGGACGATGCGGAGGCGGACGACGCTGAGTTTTGCTCCGACGCGGCGGAGCTTCTCTCGCAGCTGAGATTGCTGCGAGAGCTAGAGGAAATAAGCATAAAGAATATTCTCTGAGCGCGGCGGAGCTTTATTTCCCGTCGAGAAGCTTGTTGAGCTCGGTCATGAAGGTGTTTATATCCTTGAACTGGCGGTATACGGACGCAAACCTCACATAAGCGACTTCATCCACGGCTTTGAGCTTTTCCATTACAAGCTCGCCGATGTGCTCGGTATTTATCTCGCGCTCAAGCGAGTTCTGGAGCTCCTGCTCTATCTCGTCGGTCAGTCGCTCCAGTGTCTCCATCGACACCGGACGTTTTTCACAGGCGCGGAGCATCCCGTTAAGCACCTTGCGTCTTTCAAATGACTGACGGCTCCCGTCCTTTTTGACTACCACGAGCGGCATGCTCTCCACTGTCTCATACGTAGTAAAGCGCTTTCCGCATTTGAGGCACTCTCGGCGGCGGCGTATGGAGCTCCCTTCCTCCGTGGGGCGGGAATCCATGACCTTACTCTCTTTATATCCGCAAAAAGGGCATTTCATAAAAATACCTCCTCCTGTAACGCGCAGCAAACCCCACGTTTAAGCACCCGCGCGCTATATAAAAGGTATTATATCATTAAGCTACTATATATTGTAGATATTTTTTGATTTTTTTTACAGTTCCGGAATTATGTTTTTTGTTGCAGTTCACCAAAAGTTTCTACCGCACCACTGGCCTTTCCCCATCGTCAAAGGAATATATCGTGTAATATTTGCCGCCTATGGGCTCGACCTTCGCAAAGCAGAAATATCTGACGAGAGGAAACGGTCTGGCCTGCGAATAGGGTATGGCTATGCTTTTGAACCCGCTTCCGCTTTGACCAAGGCAGTCCCTCCGCCCTACGAGCTCGTTTTCCCGCCGCGAAAAGAACATTTCAGGATACTCGAGCGTCCTCCATCCGCCGTCCCCTGCTCTGGCTCCGCTCTCGCCTTCGGCGAGAAGCAGCACTTCCAGCGGAGTCCCGGCCGTGCTTACCTCGCGCGCCGTCATATCTCTCGCAAGGAGGTACCTTCCCTTCTCCGGCGCCGGCACGCCGAGCCGGATCATTCCCCTGTCGCCGCGAAGATACGCGCGCAGCACGGTTTTCTCAGCAAGATTGTACTCTACGCGCACGCGCATATACAGCCCCATCGGCGTAAGCGACGCGCTGCCGCAGGTCGCTCCATTCCGTTTGACTTCCATAGCCGCCCCTCCCTGAACAAAAAATACCGCCCGCGCATATATATGCGCGGGCGGCGTGAATAATTCGCCTTTACGAAACGGTGTACGTTCCCCTTACCATTACCTTGACCGTGGCCGCGGTGGCTTTGAACCCGCGATTTTCGATGGTAGCCATATAAAGATGGTTCTTCGTCAGCGACGCGCCGGAATTTATCGTCGTCCCGTCGGTCGTATCGACGAGCCCGGGCGACGAATCCGCGACGCAGGTCGCGGTGCCCACGCGGAGCAGGAACTCGGTCCCGATATCGCCCATGAGCGTTTTCCCGCTTGTCAGCGTGACGAGCTCAAACGTCGCCGAAGACGAACCGGATGAACCTGAAAACTTGCTCTCAAGCGCTGAATTGCGAGTGGTTATCTTGCTGTCCACCTTATTCATGATTGAATCGGTGTATGTATTGTTTAGATAGCTCAATGTCACGAGCGGGTCATCCGAGGAACCGGCACTTGCCGCGGCGACGGCTATGGTACCGACAGTCAGGCTTACGAGCAGCAGTACGGCGAGGCGCATGTACCATTTCTTTTTCATCGTTATGAATATTCCTTTCTTTCGTTTCGCGTACGCGGAGAGGGCACGTCTATGTACCCGCCCCGCGCACGGCTGTCAAACGAGTCTGTCGTTCGGAAGTCCAAAACTGACGGCTATCGCCGAATCGACTCTGTTCATGAGTTCGTCGTCCGCCCTGCCCATTTTCTCTCTCAACCGCCGCTTGTCGAGCGTGCGTATCTGCTCGAGAAGCACGACTGAGTCCTTGCTTAGTCCGTACTTCTGCGCCGAGAGTTCTATATGCGTTGGCAGTTTGGATTTGTTTATCTGCGAGGTAATGGCCGCCGCTATGACGGTAGGACTGAACCGGTTGCCAGTATCGTTCTGAACGATAAGCACCGGGCGCACGCCGCCCTGCTCGCTCCCGACAACGGGGCTCAGGTCGGCATAATATATGTCGCCTCTTTTGACGTTCGTATCCACACAGTTCACACTCCGCCGGAAGAAAGTCTGCGCGCTTTCGCGCCGCCAGTATCATTCTCCCACGCAACTGCGGAATTTATACTTTGCAAGCGTATTAAATTCCGGATGTCGCCGCCCCGTATATCCTATGCCGGCGGCGGACCGTCCGTGTTCAGTCCTTTCAGCTTATAGCAACCTCGCGGAGTTTCGAGCCAGAACGAAGAAACAAATGCAGATCACTTTGGCCGCAACACGTAAACCATGCGATTTATCTATATGCGGACGGATAAATCGTACCATGCGGCGGACCGCAAGCTTTTTCGGCGGGATTTTATTCCTTTATCCAGAGCTCTTTTGCTATGACCTTGCCGCCGCGCATATACTCGCGCGGAACGCGCTTGGAAACGGCGCAGACGAGCTCGTATGGTATGGTGTTCGCAGCCTTTGCCGTCTCGTTGCAGGGAAGATGTTCGCCAAATACCTCGACCTCGTCCCCGACCTTTATATCCGGGTAGTCCGTCACGTCTATCATGCACATATCCATGCATATCCGGCCGCGTATCGGCGCTTTTCCATATTTTGTAAGTACGGAATAGTTATTTGACAGGCTGCGGAAAAATCCGTCGGCGTAGCCTATGGGGATAACCGCTATGCGGCTGTGCGAGTCAGTCTCAAAGGTACGGCCGTAGCTTATATCGGTTCCGGCCTCCATCTCCTTGATGCTTCCTATAGTCGTCTTGAGCGTCATCACGGGCCTAAGCCCCATTTTTTCAGACATCTCTGTCAGGCCGTAAAGCAGTATTCCCGGACGGATCATGTCCATGGCGTACTCCGGATAATAGAGCGCGGCTCCGGAGTTGGCGCAGTGGCGTATCCTAAATTTTATCCCATTGTTTTCCAGTTCCTTCAGTGCGCCGCAAAATCTCTCGTACTGAGCGCGAGTATAACGCGCGTTGTCGTCGCCGTCCTCGTCGGACACAGCAAAGTGCATAAACGCGCCCTCTATATCAAGCGCAGGAAGCGCGCACACGCGCTCCACAGCCTCCATGCTCGCGCCCTCGTGTGCGTCGTCGCATTGAAAGCCGAGGCGCGACATTCCGGTGTCGAGCTTAATATGTACCTTGAGCTCGCCGCCGCACTTCTGCGCTTCGGCTGAAAAGTCGCGCGCGGATTCCTCGCTGTATACCGCCTGGGTTACGCGGTTGGCAATGAGCAGCGGTGTAAGCTCCGCCGGCGTATAGCCGAGCAGGAGTATCGGCAGAGCGATGCCGTGGTTTCTAAGGTCGCGCGCCTCGTCAAAATTTGAGACCGCGAGATACTCCGCGCCCTCTTCCTCGAGCACGCGGGCAACCTGAACCGCGCCGTGTCCGTAAGCGTCCGCCTTTACCACGCCGAGGAATTTAGTATCGGCGCCGGTCTTCGCGCGCAGCGTTTCGCGTATCGTTTTATAATTATAAATGAGATTGTCGAGATTTATCTCGGCCCATGTTCTTCTGAGCGTAGTCTTCATCGGTCGTTTATGCCCCCGTATTATGGCGACTATAGCCGCAGTTATGTGTTCTGTATTGTATCACCAAATTCGAAATTAGTAAATTCCCCTTTGAAAATCATGTTCCCGTCCTCGGATATTTCCGCCGCGAGCGGCGTATCGCCGTCGCCGAACCATACGGTATAATCTATCTTCTGTCCGTCTTCGCCCGTAGTGTCAAATGTCACGCGGGAAGCGTCCGCTCCGCCGTATTCCTCCCTGCTCTTTTCAAGCATATACCCGTCGCGCACGGCGTCCATAATCATCGGCAGGCATGACGCGGGCGATAGCTCTCCGCTGCCTATCTTCCCCGCCGCGAGCGCCGCTCCGTCGAATATGAGCGACATATCCTCCCCGTCAAATGACGCCGTTATCCCTGCGAGCTCGTCAGGCTCCTCGACCGTGACGGTCGACTCCCCGCCGTTTTCCCACTGACAGGAAAGCGTGTATTTCTGCGCCTCGTCGCCGAGGCACTCGACCTCGGCCGTCATTGAACAGTTTTTGAGCGTTTCCCATCGCTGCTGTATTGCCGCGTATTCCCCGTCCGTCTTTCCCGTGCCGCAGCCGGCTATCATGAAAAGCACGCATATCATCTGTACACAAAACAATGTTCTGCGCACAAATATCCTCCTTTATTTCAATAATCTTTCATCGCCTCGGGGATAGAGCCGAGCATATCCGACGGCGTCATCGAATATTCGCCTAGCCTCGCCGCCGCTATATCCCCGGCGCGTCCGTGCAGCCAGACCGCCGCCGGAACGGCTTTTTCAGGTGCGATGCCCTGCGCGAGCAGAGCCGCTACCATGCCTGTAAGCACATCTCCGCTGCCGCCCTTGGCCATGCCGGAATTCCCGGTGGTGTTTTTGAATATAGTCCCGTCTGAAAAAGCCGTCAGCGTCTCGTGCCCCTTGAGAACGACGACGCACTTAAGCTCCGCAGCGGCTCTCCTTGCTCTCTTCTCGCGCGTGTCCGCCTCTCCCGCGTAGCCGAGACGCGCGAACTCGCCCTCGTGCGGCGTCAGCACGGTGAGCTCTTTTCTGTTTGAAAGCAGCTCCTTTTCGTCCTTCACCACAAACAGCGCATCGGCGTCCAGCACGAGCGGCTTTCCGCTCCATTTAATAAGCGCCTTGACAGCGGCCTTTACCCCGGCGCCGCGGCCGAGCCCTGGCCCGGCGGCAACAATGCCGCAGTCTTTCACGGCTCCGAGTATAGTCGGAACGGCAAGGTCTGAGAGTATCCCGTCGTCGAAGCAGTGGAGCGGCGAGACCATGACCTCGTCGTTCTTGAAGGCCTCTATCGCGTACACACACTCCGGAACTCCGAGGTACACAAGTCCCGCGCCGCATCTTACGGCGGCTTTTGCAGTAAACGTCGGCGCACCGGTAAAGCCCCGACTACCCCCGAGCACGTAGACCTTTCCGAAGTCGCCCTTGTGACCGTTTTCGTCGCGTTTCGGCAGCGCGGCGCGGACAAATTTTTCATTCACAGCGACGGTTTTCATTACAACAGTCCTTTCCATGACGAGCATATGACGTTAATAATAACTTTATTATAATGTTTCCGTTCTTTTTCGTCAATTTGGACTTGCAACCAGTTCTATTTTATGCTAAAGTTAATTTTCGTAATACAGAAACAGGCATTGAACGGGAAAATAACGGTTCTCTGTCCCAAAGAGAGCGTTCTCCATCGGCTGCGAGAGGACGCGGGACAAGCCGTTTGGTTCGCCCGGGAGCTTCCGTCGCTGATAAGGCGGCGGCGCCGCCCCGCGTTATCGGGGAAACAAGTGCGCGCAGAATCTGCGCGAATGCGGGTGGTACCGCGGAAGGCAGGCCTTTCGTCCCAGAAATTTATTTTGGGAACGATGGGTCTTATTTTTTACCTGCCGTCCCTGATACGTCTATGTAAGGAGAGGATATATATGTTGAAAGATACGATAGAAGATCTGCGCGTAAAGGCTCTCCAGTCTATCGAAAAATCCGAGGTTGCCGACGACCTTGAGGCACTGCGCGTACAGTTTCTTGGCAAAAAGGGCGAGCTGACAGCCGTGCTCAAGCAGATGGGCTCGCTTTCCGCCGAAGAGCGCCCGGTCGTCGGCCAGATTGCGAACGATGTGCGCGCGGCCGTCGAAAAGGCCATAGCTGAAAAGAGCAAGATGATAGATCGTGCGGCGCTTGAGGCAAGGCTCAAGGCCGAGGCGGTCGACGTAACGATACCCGGCGCGAAGCACGAAATCGGCAAGGAGCATCCGATGTATCAGGTGCTTGATGAGATAAAGGACATCTTCACGGGCATGGGTTTTGAAGTGCTCGACGGGCCCGAAATCGAGACCGACGAGTATAACTTCACCAAACTCAACACCCCCGGTGGACACCCGGCGCGCGAGTGGTCGGACACGTTCTATATCCGCGACGACAGCAGCATACTGCTTCGCACTCAGACGTCGCCCATGCAGATACGCGCCATGGAGACCCACGGTCTTCCCATACGCATGATATCGCCAGGACGCGTTTACCGAAAGGACGAGGTCGACGCCACGCATTCGCCCATGTTCCACCAGATAGAGGGCCTCGTAGTCGACAGAGACATCACGATGGCCGACCTCAAGGGCACGCTCAACGCCGTCATCCGCCGCATCTACGGCGAGCACACGGTCACGCGCTTCCGCCCGCACCACTTCCCGTTCACCGAGCCGTCCTGCGAGGTTGACATACAGTGCCACAAGTGCGGCGGCGCAGGCTGCTCAACCTGCAAGGGCGAAGGCTGGATAGAAGTCCTCGGCGCCGGAATGGTGCACCCCAAGGTGCTCCGCAACTGCGGCGTGGACCCCGAGGAATATTCCGGATTCGCATTCGGCTTCGGCCTTGAGCGTCTCGCGCTCGGCCGGTTCAAGATAAGCGATATGCGCCTTCTCTACGAGAACGACATCCGCTTCCTCAGCCAGTTTTAAGAAAGGAGAGATAAATCATGTTAATGTCACGCAAATGGCTCAATGAATTCGTCGACACGAGCGACCTTACCGACAAGCAGTTCTGTGACGCGATGACGCTCTCCGGCTCTAAAGTCGAGTCCTGGACGGAACTTGGAAAAGAAATAACGAACGTCGTAGTCGGTAAAATTATTTCCATGGAGCGCCACCCCGACTCAGACCATATGTGGATATGCAAGATAGACATCGGAGAGGGCGAGCCCGTCCAGATAGTTACCGGAGCCTGGAACGTCCATGAAGGCGACCTTATCCCCGTTGCGAAGCACAAGTCCACTCTCCCCGGCGGAATAAAAATAGAAAAAGGCAAGCTCCGCGGAGTTCTCTCCTGCGGTATGCTCTGTTCGCTTAAGGAACTCAACCTCACTACACATGACTATCCCTATGGCGAGATAAAGGCCGCCGCGCTGCTAAACGATTACAGGGCTCCATGCAAGGACAATCCGTCCATTCCCCAAAACGTACAGCCCGGATATAAGATATTCGGCAAGGTCGTCGCGGCCAGGGTGTTGGAAATAGTTTCCAAAAACGACTTTACATTCAGCGTCGCGCTCGACACGGGCGGCGCCGCTTCAACGTTCGACACCGACTGCCAGAACATCCACAAGGGCGATATGGTCGCCTGCGATACGACTGATGGACACATCTGCACTCTCGCCGACCTGCACGCAAAGCAGGAGGAGTTTCCCCACTGCATCGCTGACGGCATCTTCGTTCTGCGTGAGGACTGCAAACCCGGAGACGACATACGCAAAGTGCTCGGCTTCGACGACACTGTCGTCGAGTATGAAATTACTCCGAACCGCCCCGACTGCCTGAGCATGATAGGCCTCGCCCGCGAGGCGGCAGTCACCTTCCACCGCGCCCTGAAACTTCACACGCCCGAAATAAGGGGCTGCGGCGGAAGCATAGCCGACAGCGTCGACATCGAGATAGCCGACGCTGAGCTCTGCCCGCGGTACACCGCGAGGCTGGTAAAAAATGTAAAGATAGCGCCGTCGCCCGAGTGGCTGCGCGAAAGACTGCGCGCCAGCGGCGTGCGTCCGATAAACAACATAGTCGACATCACCAACTACGTCATGCTCGAGTACGGCCAGCCGATGCACGCGTTCGACTTCTCATGCGTCGAGGGCGGAACGATAGTCGTCCGCCGTGCGAAGGCCGGAGAGCACATAATGACCCTCGACGGCAGCGACCGCGCGCTCACCGAAAATATGCTCTGCATATGCGATGTCAACAAGCCCGTATGCGTCGCGGGGGTCATGGGCGGCGCGAACAGCGAGATAATCGGCGACACCGCAATGGTGCTGTTTGAGTCCGCCAACTTCAACGGCACCTCCATTCGCCGCACCGCAACCGCGCTCGGCATGCGTACCGAGGCGTCAGGCCGCTACGAAAAGGGGCTCGACATCATGAACACCATGAAGGCCGTGCAGCGCGCCTGCGAGCTCGTCGAAATGCTCGGCGCGGGCGAGGTCGTAGACGGCGTACTTGACGTTATAGCGTCCGACTCCCCCGAAAACATTATAAATCTCCGCCCGGAACGCATCAACGCTCTGCTCGGCACCTGCGTTGATGAAAGCGAGATGCGGAAGATACTCACAGACCTCGGCTTCATGCTCGACGGCGACGACATCCACGTCCCGTCCTGGCGCGGAGACGCAGAGGGCATCGCAGATATAGCAGAAGAGGTAGCCCGCTTTACCGGCTACGACAACATTCCCTCGACGCTGATGAGCGGAAGCACCCTGCGCGGCGGACTTACCGACGCGCAGAAAGCCGAGCGTCTGGCGGGCATCGCCTGCCGCGACTGCGGTTACAGCGAGATAATTTCCTACTCGTTTATAAGCCCGTCGGCTTACGACAAAATACGGCTGCCTAAAGATTCGACTTTGAGAAAATCCGTCACCATTCTCAACCCTCTCGGCGAGGACACGAGCGTAATGCGCACCACAATGTTGCCCTGCATGCTCGACGTGCTGACCCGCAACTTCAACTACCGCAACAGCAGCGTAAAGCTCTACGAGATTTCCAGGATATATCAGCCCCGCGCCGACGGCCTCGCGGACGAGCCGAAACACCTTTCCATGGGCTCCTATGGCGACGACATGGACTTCTTCGCGCTCAAGGGCGCGGTCGAGGCCATGCTCTCCGTCATGAACGTCGCCAAAGTCTCATATTCCGCCGTGACCGATAATCCCACCTTCCACCCCGGACGCTGCGCGGCTTTGACATGTGGGGAGCTCAGCCTCGGAATAATCGGAGAGATACACCCGCTCGTTTGCGGAAACTACGGCGTCGATGTGCCGCTGTACGCGGCAGAGCTTGATTTCGACGCGATCCTCGCCTGCCGCGGCGGAATAAAAACATACGTTCCGCTGCCCAAATTCCCCGCCGTCACCCGCGATATCGCCGTCATCTGCGACAACTCGATAACCGTCGCCAAGCTTGAAGACTGCATAACGCGCGGGGCGCGCGGGCTCCTCAAGGAAGTCACACTGTTTGACATATACACCGGGCTACCCATCCCTGCAGGGATGAAGAGCGTCGCGTTCAACCTTAAGCTCCGCGCCGACGACCGCAACCTCACCGCAGCCGAAGCCGACGAGGACGTGCAGAGCATACTTGCCCTGCTCAAGAGCGAGCTTAACGCCTCTCTCAGGTAATTTGTAAAACGCGGCGGCGGATACTTCCTTTGCCTACTTCCTTACCGCCGCGTTTTTCTTTGACATAGGCATCAAAAGAGTGTATAATACATATGTATAAAAAAGGTTGGTTCCAGCGCGCTTAAATGTATCAAAAAGGGGATGAGTCGAGCATGACCGATCTTACGCGCCAGTTCAATCTGGCTCAGGAAAAAGACGATGAGATACGCGAGATCCTCACGACCGTCTACCGCGCTCTCGAAGAAAAAGGTTACAATCCCATAAATCAGATAGTGGGCTATATCCTTTCCGAGGATCCGACATATATCACAAACCACAACCACGCGCGCACGCTTATAAGAAAGCTCGACAGAGACGAACTGCTTCAGGTTCTAGTCCGCCATTATCTAAGCGTGTAAAAACGTATAAATCCTACCGTCTCCGTGAAAGATATTTTCACGGAGACGTTTTTTGTTTTACCGCGGAACCGGACTGTTTCCCAGAGGTTACAAAAGCGAGGGGCATATTATGCATTTCGCACAATCCGTCACCCTCCTCCCTGCCTTTTTCTTATAAATTACCGCTAATTTCCATTTGACATACATACTTCAATGTGTTACAATTTGGTTACAATATTTACAAGGAGTGTTACAATGTCGATGGCAAAAAAGGCAGAACCCACAGAGGGTCTTATGTACAAGGGACACCCCCTCCGCCGGAAAGACAACATTATATATTACGGCACGATGGCCGAAAAATATATCGTGATGATTCAGATTCTTGAAAGCAAAAAGCTCAAGGATATAAACATAGCGACAAAGGTCTCAGTCCAGCTTCAGCTTACCGATCCCGACATTCGCTCGAAAGATCGCGTTAAGAGCAAGTCTGAAAAGTCAAATCTTTACGCAGCGATGGACGTCGGGGCCATATGGCTCGATCGGGCGCTTGCCACGAAGTAAAAAGCCTTCAGAAAAGAGCGTTTCAAAATCTGAGAGAGAGGTCGACCGGCAATGAATCACATAAAAGCGAAAGCAGTTAAAATTTCCCTTGTGGCTGCGCTTTCCGTATGCGTTTTCGCAGGTTCCGCCTTTGCCGCCGAGGTAAGTCTCGGCGTCGGGACCGTCAAGGCCAACACGCTGAACCTTCGTTCCTCCGCAAACACTTCCTCCTCCGTACTTACCACCATCCAGAGCGGCGCGTCCATCGTGGTCGAGTCCTCTGCAGGCGGCTGGTATAAGGTCAATTCCTCAGGCACCGAAGGCTATGTTTATGCAAGCTATGTAACACTTTCAAAAACCGCGGATGCGTCTATCGGCACCGGCCTCGTTACCGCCGACGGCGGCGTTAACGTCCGTGCTTCCGCTTCCGTTGGCGCCGCGTGCGTGGGCTCCCTTGCAAAGGGCGCCACGGCGACTATCATCGGTATGGATAGCGGCTGGTACAAAGTCAAGTACGGCAGCGTAACTGGCTATGTACGCAGCGACCTGATGACCGTCTCCAAGAATTCCGCCTCTTCCCGCGGCAGCACCGCTACCGCCTCTTCCTATGACGACTCCACCGGTTCCGCCATCGTCGCCTATGCCGAGTCCTATCTCGGCGTCAAATATGTTTACGGTGCTTCCTCCAGCAGCAGCTTCGACTGCTCCGGCTTCACGATGTACGTCATGAAGCACTTTGGCTACTCTATACCGCATACCGCCTCCGGCCAGATGAGCTACGGAACCTCCGTTGCAAAGTCCGACCTGCAGCCCGGTGACCTCGTGTTCTTCAAAGATCCGAGCTTCAGTGGAAAATATGCCTCGCATGTCGGCATCTACGTCGGAAGCAACAAGTTCATCCACGCTTCCTCCGCCGGCGGATGCGTCCGTTACAGCAGCCTCAGCGAGACCTATTACGCCAAATACTATGCCGGCGCGAGACGCATGGCAAACTGATTCAATACGAACATTACGCATGGCGCGGATCATCCGCGCCATGCTTTTTTATTTGCCTTGACAAATCGCCGCGCCTTTGGTAGAGTTAGGATAAGCTGTACGACTGACGGAAGTGGTAAGACCACATGGAGTACAGCGGCTTTAATGCCGACCGTCTGGGCGCACCGCAAAATGGTGCGCCTTTTTATTTTTACGAATTTATAAAAGGGAGATATGTTTATGAACTCGCCGATAAAGTCAGACATAGAGATAGCGCAGGAATGCAAAATGCTTCCAATCCGCGAGGTAGCTCTCCGCTCCGGGATTGACGAAAATCTTCTCGAGTATTACGGCAAATACAAGGCAAAGCTGGATATCACCGCTCTTCGCGGCAAATCGCAGCGCGGCAAGCTGATACTCGTTACGGCCATCAACCCCACCCCCGCCGGAGAGGGCAAGACGACCACCAGCGTCGGCCTTGCCGATGGGCTCCAGAAGATAGGCAAGAACGTCATGCTCGCCCTGCGCGAGCCATCGCTCGGCCCCGTGTTCGGCGTCAAGGGCGGCGCGGCCGGAGGCGGCTACGCCCAGGTCGTACCCATGGAGGACATCAACCTCCACTTCACCGGCGACTTCAACGCAATCGTCGCGGCCAACAACCTGCTCGCCGCTATGATCGACAACCATATCCAGCAGGGAAACGCGCTCGGCATCGACGTCAAGAAGATAACCTGGAAGCGCTGCGTCGACATGAACGACCGCCAGCTCCGCAACATAGTCGACG
>JAYFRC010000022.1:0-17667 GCA_034926415.1 Oscillospiraceae bacterium | reverse complement strand
TGCGAGGAGGTAATACTTTTTTTAGGCCGTAGTGAAGGTTATGCAAGTATTTCGGGGATAAAGTACAGGCCCAGGCAGGTGATTATGAACCAGAATACGAATATGTATGCGCAGTAGCCCCAGACCTCCTTCAGCTTGCCGTTGACGACAGCCAGGGCGGGAATCAGGTACAGAGGCTGCAGCAGGTTGGTCGCTTCGTCGCCGTAGACGAACGCGTTGATGCAGTCAGGAATATTGCCTCCGAGCTGTATGCACGCGGGCATCATCAGCGGGCCCTGGATTATCCACTGTCCGCCCTGAGAAGGGATGAAGAGGTTGACTATGCAGGCGGAGATGTAGGTCCACACGGGGATGCTGCGCGCGGAAGCTATGGAGACTATTCCAGAAACTATGACAGATGCGAATCCGGAGTCGGACATCATACCGGCGATGCCTCCGTAGAACGGGAACTGGATCATGATATCGGTGGAAAGGAACATGCACTCCTTGTACGCTGCAATGAACTTTTTGGGCGTGCTGTAAACGAAGCAGTTTAGCATAATGAACAGAAAAATTATGAAGTTAAGGCTGAGCGATCCAAAGACGCCGTTCGCAATGAAGCTCCATACGATGTAGATGAGTCCGGCAACGCCGATGAGGTACATTATGATGCGGCTGTTGTTCATCTTGTCGGCCGGGGTGTCGTTGGATTCTGCCACTGTGGTCTCTTTCTCAACTTCGGCCATAGTATCCTTGAACTCTACGAGCTCATTTGCAGGAGGAGTTGTAAGAACGGAAACTATGACGGTGACGATCGCGAGTATGCACCAAAGAATGACGTTCATCGGGTTATAGGTGGTAACATTCTGAGTAAGAACGCCTATGAGATCGGCAAGAAAGTGGTCGGGAGTCGCAAGCAACGCATAGCACGACGCGGAAGGACACATGCACTGTCCGAGTATCATGCACGAATAGCCTGCCGCAATCATCATCGGGAAGTGCAGGCCCTTGATCTGCTTTGCCATACGCATGGCGAGGATTGGGTTAACGATAACGCAGAACGCCCAGTTGATAAAAGAAGCTATCAACGAAAAGATCATAAATATTATCATGGCTCCGCGGGGGCTGTGGGCGAGGCCGGCAAACTTATCGAGGAGCTTCTCGATAGCCGGTGACTTTGCGAAGGCCGCGCATGTGACGACCATGATGGTCATCTGGAAAGCGAAGGTCGATTGAGTCCAGAAGCCCTTGTACCAATACTTGATCATTTCGAGAGGATTGGTCATCGTGAAGATCATCGACAGGATGAAGACGACGAACGTCAGGATAAGGCAGAAAACCAGGGAGTCGGGAATAAGACGGTCTGCCGCGTACTGGAACCTCTTGCTGATTCGCCAGAAGATGTTGCCCTTGGACTGCGCAACGGTATTTTCGGACATTGCTTTTTCCCTCTTTCTTATATTATTTTTTCTTGTTTACTTGCCGTAAAGCATGCGTATTAGATACTCGTTGAGCGCGTCACAGCGCTCATCAACCTCTTCTTTTGTCCATTTCTGGAACCCTTCCCCGCTTTTGAAGCCGAGCTTTCCTTCCTTTAGGTGCTCTGACAGCAGAGGCGATGGAACCGTCGAATTTTCAAGATAAGGAAGAATATACTCCTGGCACTGATACGAAAGCTCGGTTCCCACCATATCGGCGTTCTCCATCGGAGCAACCTGCGGGAGTCTCAACCCAAACGAGTTCTTGACGACCTCGTCTACCGTCGCCGCATCCGCTATGTCGTTCTCCACAATGGATATGGCTTCTCTCCAAAGCGCATGCTGCATGCGGTTTCCTATAAATCCCGGAACGTCTTTTTTGCACAGACACGGCTTTTTCCCAACGCTTTTCAGCGTCTCCATGACTGTATTTATAGTTTCATCCGAGGTCTTTTCTGTGCGCACCACTTCTACCAGAGGAATAAGGTGTCCCGGGTTCCAGAAGTGTGTTCCGCAGAAGCGATCCCTGTACCTCATTTCGCTGCTTATCTCCGTCGGGCTCATGACGGAAGTGTTGGTGCAGAAAATACATTCCCTGCGGCATCGCTGCTCGAGCTTTGCAAAGGTATCTTTCTTGAGCGCCATGTCCTCGTATACAGCCTCGATAACGAGGTCGGCGTTCCCTATTCCCTCGTCATCAATATCCATGGTAAAGCGTATTCTCTTTAGTCGCTCCGCCATCTCTGGCTCCGTCACTACGCCCTTTTCCAAGAGCTGACGGCAGTTGGCGCGTATATCTTTCTCAATGTCAACCTTGTTGATGTCATATACCGTAATGCTGTAGTCCGGCCGCGAAGAAAATATGAACGCAATGTTCTTCCCCATCATTCCTCCGCCCATGATAAGAATGTTTCTTATATTTGCCATTTTTACTTCCTCTCCGCACCCCGTCTGCGCGCGACGGGACGCATAAATAAATAGCTATACTCGTTAAATCTGCAAAACATATGCCATAGACCGGCTAAACTCCCCAAAACATGCAATCCGTACGCTTTCCTCAGCTTTTGGTCAGCAATATCCGTAATGTTGTTTTTTTTAACATCTTCGTTGCTATTGTTCAAAAGTGTAGTCTTTTATCAACACAATAAAACATAGCCGCCGAAATTTTCGGCGGCTATGTTTTATTCTACTGATGAAATCCCATATTTTTTTATTTTTGAATAAAGATTGCTGCGGTCTATCGCAAGCAGTCTGGCCGCCTTGGCCTTGTTTCCTCCCGTGCGGCGGAGCGCTTCTTCAATCGAGTCTCTCTCTGTCTTCTCGCGCCGTGCCACAAGTCCCGCTGCATCTGCATGCGCCGTTTCCTCCGCATGCATTTTTACCACTCCCTGGGGAACAAAAAAATCGAGATGCTCCTTATCAATTTCACCGCTCCGGCACAAAACCGCCGCGCGTTCCAGCACATGCTCGAGTTCTCTTACATTGCCCGGCCAACTATGTTCTGAAAGCAGCCTGATAACTTCGGGCTTGATTCCTGATATGGAAAAATTATATTTCTGGTTTATCTCGTAAATAAAACGTGTGCACAGCAGAGGAATATCGTCTATTCGGTCGCGCAGAGGCGGTATATTTACTTCTACCGTATTTATTCTGTAATACAGGTCGCTCCGAAAATTCCCCACGGCCATCATTTCGTTGAGGTTTCTGTTCGTGCTGCATATAATCCGCAGGTTCACAGGCTTTGCCTTAACAGCCCCAAGGCGTTCGACCTCGTTCTCCTGAAGCACCCTGAGCAGCTTGGCCTGAAGCTGGAGCGGAAGCTCTCCAACCTCGTCGAGCAGCAGCGTTCCCTTGTCCGCCAGTTCTATCTTTCCCGCCTTTCCGCCTCGTTTTGCTCCTGTAAACGCGCCTTCTTCATATCCGAAAAATTCTGACTCCATAAGGTCTTTGGGTATCGCTGCGCAATTGACCTTAACATAACTGTTCATGCTTCTTTTGCTAAGTTGCTGAACTGCGTTGGCAAATACTTCCTTTCCGGTCCCCGTTTCTCCGGTAAACAGGATTGGGAGGCTTGAGTCCGCATAATCCATTATTGTCTTTTTTACTTTCATTATGGCCTGCGACTGCCCTATGACCATACTCAGAGGACCGTGCTTAAGCGTCATTGTCTCAAGCTGCGCCTTATATCTGGAGTTTTCATCCTGCATCTGACGAATCTTGTTATAAAGCGATTCCACCTCGCTTATGTCTCTGTTGGTCGTTTCAGCCATTGCTCCGACGAGCTTGTCTCCGTCCCATATGGGACGCCGGTTGCATACGACGGTAACTTCTTTTTTCTGGCTGTGATCGTACAGCGTCATTATCGATCCTATTTCTTCTTTGCCGCTTTCGATGACCTCAAGCATTTTCGTGTTTGAAATCACGTCCCTGACATAGCGCCCTTCAACCTTTTCAAGCGGCAGCCCCATGAACTTTGAGTACTGGTCGTTGATATAAACTATTTTTCCTCTATTGTCGACGATGATGAAATTGCAGAAAGATTCTATGCATTGCCTGAAATAATAGTCGCGCGTTTTCTGCTCCATAACCTCGCCTCCCATTTTTGGCTGCAGTATAGCACAAAATGTTGCTTTTTACAACATAATTCTAAAAGTGTAGTTTTTTATAACATTTCTGTTCTGCTCCTCGCAGTAAAAAGCGCATTATAACGGGGTTTATAACCTTGGCACGGTATTTGCTTCATAATAGCCAAACAGCGAAATGCAAACTCTATGATAAAAACGGAGGAATAACAATATGAGCAATCTTAAAAATAAGAGAATCATAACCGCCGCGCTGTGCGGGTCGTGGGCAACAAAGGACATGAACCCCGCCGTCCCGTATTCACCCGAGGAAATTGCGAAAGATGCCTACGAATGCTGGCAGGCCGGAGCGGCCATCGTCCACGTCCATGTGCGTGAAGCCGATGGCAAGCCATCGATACGTCAGGAACTCTACGAAGAGGCTGTCGGTCTTATCCGCGCACACAAGGACTGCGACGTCTGTATCAATATAACGAGTTCCGGTAACGTTGACGGGCCCGACAGCGAGCGTATAGACCCGATCCGCAAGCTGCTTCCGGAACTTGCGTCCTATGATGCAGGAACGCTAAACTGGCAGAACCGCACCGTATTCATGAACCCTCCGGCGTTCCTTGAAAAGCTGGGACACGCCTATCAGGAGGTCAACGTCAAGCCGGAAATAGAAATATTCGACGCCGGAATGATATACAATACGATATATTACATGAAAACCGGAGTGCTCAAGGCACCGTGTCACTATCAGTTTGTCCTCGGCTGTGCCGGAGGGATGACGAGCACCGTGGAAAACCTCGTGCATCTGCGCAGCATAATGCCAGAGGGCTCGACCTGGGCGGCATGCGGCATATCCTCGGGACATCTGCCGATAATGATGGCGACGATAGCCATGGGCGGACATCTACGCGTCGGGCTCGAGGATAATCTCTATATGGACAAGGGCGTGCTCGCGAAAAGCAACTCCGAGCTTGTCGTCCGTGCGAAGAAGGCTCTCGAGCTCAATAACCTCGAGGCCGCCACTCCGGACGAGGCGAGAGAGATACTCGGGCTCACAAGGAAGGTGTTCTGAATGTCGGAATCAAAAATTGGAAGTCTTACGCTTGGACAGAGCGCAAGCATCAGCAAAACGGTCACTGAATACGACGTCTATTCATTTGCAGGCATAACCGGAGATTTCAACCCCGCACATGTCAACGCCGTGGAGGCTGAACGGGGCATGTTCAAAGGCCGCATAGCACACGGCATGCTTTCCGCAGGCTTCATCTCCGCCGTGCTCGCCATGAAGCTCCCGGGGCCGGGGACCATATACCTCGGTCAGGAGCTCAAATTTACAAAGCCTGTCCGCATAGGCGACACCGTTACCGCAACCGTGACCGTCTCCGAATTTCTGCCTGAGAAAAATATTGCAAAGCTAGACACCATATGCACGAACCAGGACGGCGACGTCGTCATAACCGGAACAGCCACGGTCATTCCTCCAAAGGCGGCCTGAATACGCTTTTCATTACCCCCCAAAGTCTTTCAAAGCGCAAAAGTCCCGGACGTTCATGCGTCCGGGACTTTTGCGCTATTCTGGCTTGATCTGTGTGGGCATTTCGTTTTTTCGTAAGTTAAGAGCCAATATCGCGTTTTGCGTCAGCTCATTCTCAGTATTTCCTTTCTCAATCGGCGTATTATTTTTTTTTCGAGCCGCGATATGTAGGACTGCGAAATCCCGAGCTTATCCGCCACCTCCTTCTGCGTCTGCTCAGTACCTCCGCCGAGCCCAAAGCGCAGGGTTATTATTTCCTTCTCGCGCTCTGTCAGACGCTCCATCGCTTCGCCGAGGAGTTTTTTGTCAACGTCGGCTTCTATCGGACGCATGACCGTGTCGCCGTCGGTCCCAAGTATATCCGACAGCAGCAGCTCGTTTCCGTCCCAGTCGGTGTTCAGCGGCTCGTCGAAAGATACCTCCGCGCGCTGCGACGAGTTCTTTCGAAGATACATAAGTATCTCGTTTTCGATGCAGCGCGAGGCATATGTCGCGAGCTTTATATTTTTGTCGGGACGATAGGTGTTTATAGCCTTTATCAGTCCTATCGTGCCGATGGAAATCAAGTCTTCAATGTTGACGCCCGTATTGTCAAAACGCCGCGCTATATAAACGACAAGCCTTAAATTCCGCTCAATGAGAGTGTCGCGCACCGAATCGTCACCGGCGCTGAGCCGCTCCATGCATCTTGCTTCCTCCTCGCGCGTCAGCGGCGGCGGAAGCGTATCGCTTCCACATATGTAATGCACGCCCTCGCTCACAAAACGCCGCAGCCACGCGACGATGATTTCGGCTATATTTATCATTCCTTCTGCTCCTTTCCGCCCCAGAGCGCGCCGTAGACTCCGCCCGAGATAGCCGTCGGCGAGAACGCCACCGGAAGCGCGCCGCAATTCGTATCGCCGATGCGTACGTCGTCCGGACGCATGACGAGCAGCAGCCCGTCCTCCACTCCGACGCTCCTGTACGGCAGCAGCCGAAACCTCCCGCCGTAGCCGAACAGATGCGCCGCTTCCAACGCGAGCGACGGGTGAGCAAGGCTCTCGTGCGTCATGGCGTTTCGCATGGCCTCCGGCAGGAGCTCGCACACTGTATCCGCATCGGCCACGAGAACGTTTTGCCCGCTCACGGGATCGGTCAGGGTGTTTCCGCTGTCGCACAGGGCCGTGAGACTTACCGTATTCCCGAAAGCCGTTATCTCGACCGGCATGAGCTTTCCTCCCCTGCCGGCGAGCCGCGCCGACGCGCATACTCCGAACCTAAGCGCCGCATAGCACACCGCGAAGGAAATCGCCATTATTTTCCAGTCCACCGAAAAGTAGAGTGCGCTCCCGGCAAAAGCGTACACTCTAAATATCCCGGCCAGCGCCATCACCGCTCCCGCGAACGCCGCCGCCACGCAGGCCGTAAGCAATATTTTCCGCGCCAGCGCGTCCTCGCGCCAAAAGGCTGCGAGCGTCATTCCCGCGAGCGCGGCAATCCTAGACGCGGGAAGGGACAGAAAACCGAAACCCGGCAGGAAAACTGCGGCGGCATAAACAGCGCCGACAAGCGCGCCAGCCGCGAGACGCTTTCTGTGTATGACTCCGCCGGCCATGCGCGCGGCTATGAGCAATATCAGATAGTCCGTGGCAAAATTCAAAACGAACACGCTGTCTATGTATACCGTCATACCACTCACTCCTGTTCGCGGTACAAGTATATCCGACGGCATCGACAAAGAAAGTCGCAAAAAGAGACCGCCTTAAAAGCACAGCTTTTAAGGCGGTCTTAACATACCGTTATTCCGATTATCCCACTATCTCCCGCAGCGCCGCGCAAAGCTCATCCATCTCGTTGTCGGTTCCGATGGTTATGCGGAGAAAGTTATCTATCCTCGGTTTGTTAAAATGGCGCACGAGTATTCCCTTTTCGCGAAGAGCGGCAAAAATTTGCTCCGCCGGGACGCTCTTATGCGACGCAAAAACAAAATTCGCCGAGGACGGAAGCACCGTAAAGCCGAGCTTTCGAAGCTCCATAGCCGTGTGCTCGCGAGTCGCGATTATCCTGTTTCTCGTCTCGTCGAAATACTCCCTGTCCCTGACCGCGGCCTCGGCTCCGGCCTGAGCCAAGCGGTCGAGCGTGTAAGAGTTGAATGAATTTTTTACCGCGCTCATCGCGTCTATAAGGCTCTTTTGTCCCATCGCGAATCCCACGCGAAGACCCGCGAAGCTGCGCGATTTAGACATTGTCTGGATGACAAGCAGGTTCGGATATCTGTATATGAGCGGCACGGCGCTCTCGCAGCCGAAGTCAACGTACGCCTCGTCCACAATAACAATTCTTTCAGCGTTGTTTTTCACTATATACTCAATATCCGGCAAAGGAAGAGCAACGCCTGTAGGCGCGTTCGGATTCGCTATCACAACTCCTCCGCTCTCGCGCGTCATCGCCTTGACGTCTATTGTGAAGTCGGCGCGGAGCGGAATCATGTCATATTTTATTCCAAACAGGTCGGCGTAGACGGGATAAAAGCTGTAGCTTATATCAGGAAAAATTATCCTGCTTCCCGGCGCGAAGAACGCGAGAAACGCCGTAGCCAGAACCTCGTCCGAGCCGTTGCCGGCGTATATCTGCGAATCCCCAAGTCCGGTGAACTCCGCCATGGCCGCACGAAGGCCGTCGTACTCAGGCTTTGGGTAAAGTCTGAGCGTGTCGCAGGCCGCGGCGCGTATGGCCGCGAACGCCTTAGGCGACGGCGGATATGGGTTTTCGTTTGTGTTCAGCTTGATGAACACCCCGTCTTTCGGCTGCTCTCCCGGGACATAAGGTTCAACGTTTTCAAGACGCTTGCTCCTGTATTTATCCATTCTTTTCCTTCCTCTCAGGGGATTCTATGATCCGTTTGATGGCCTTCTCGGCTTTGCTTCTCGGTATCAGCTGCTCGCGGCCGCAGCCCTCGCATTTAAGGCGTATATCCATACCGACCCGCTCTATCGTCCATATTTTCGAGCCGCACGGGTGAGGTTTTTTCAGTTCCACCCTGTCTTTAAGATGAAGCTCCATTATTGCGCCTCCCTTTCAATTTGGATATGCCATCGGCATATATATGATAGAAATGACATCAAAATATAAAACAGATGGGATGATGGAAATGCAAAGCTGCGACCAATACCTTCCGGAAGGCATGAACACATCGTTTCAGGCCAACGCCGCAAGCATCGCAAACACAGACGATATTAATCGCGCGATAGATGAAAAGCTTCCGCTCGAAGCCGTCGTACTGCGCTGCGACACCTCGCACGCACTTCACGTCTCTCTTAGAGGATTCGACGCGCTGATACCGAGAAGCGAGGCCGTACACCCCGACATATCCGGCTCGGAAAGGGAGATTTCCGTGCTCTCGCGCGTCGGAAAATACGTATGTTTCCGCGCCGTATCCGCAAAAATCGAAGACGGCGTCACCCGCGTCGAGCTCTCAAGAAAATCAGTTCAGTCCGATGCGCTTGAGCTCATTTTTTCAACGCTCGTCCCAGGCGACGTTATACCCGCGTCGGTAACGCATCTCGCGCCTTTCGGCGCGTTCGTGGACGTCGGCTGCGGCGTAACCGCGCTGCTTCCGCTCAAACGCATATCTGTCTCGCGCATCCGCCACCCCGCGGAGAGGTTGTCGCGCGGAGACAAAATATTCGCGGCAGTCTCGGATATCGACCGCGAGAAGCGACGGCTTTGGCTCACGCAGCGCGAGCTTCTCGGCACCTGGAGCGAGAACGCCGCCCTATTCTGCGCAGGCGAAACCGTGCGTGGAATCGTGCGCGCAACAGCGGACTACGGCGTTTTCGTCGAGCTCGCGCCGAATCTCTGCGGGCTCGCCGACTGCTTCGACGGCGCAAAAACCGGCGACCGCGTCTCCGTGTTCATAAAGTCCATAACGCCCGCGCGCATGAAAATAAAACTTAGAATACTTGAAAAGCTTCCGCCGGAAAGCGTCCCTCCGCTGTCGTATTTTATATCGGACGGACGCGTCGGGCACTGGGAATACTCGCCGGAAAACTGCGATAAAAAGCTGACGACGGACTTTACTTTTTCCCCTTGATATCGTCCCAATAACGCTTTGCGGCCTGCTCAGTCTTGTTTTTGCCCCACTCGTAGTATTTCGCATCCTTAAGTTCGTCGGGAAGATACTGTTGTTTTATATAGTGGTTCGGATAATTGTGCGGATACTTATAGGACGGGACGTTCTTTTCCCCGGCGCTGTCGGCGTGCACATTTTTCAGGTATCTCGGAATGTCTCCGCCCCTGCCCTTGCCCACGTCGTCCATGGCCGCGATTATCGCGTTGTGCGAGGCGTTCGACTTCGGCGCTGTGGCTAGCATTATCGCCGCCTCCGCCAGAGGAAGCCGCGCCTCGGGAAGGCCTATCTCACGCGCCGCGTCCACGCAGGCCTTTGTTATCGCCATCGCCTGCGGATACGCCAGCCCCACGTCCTCCGCCGCTATTACCAGCAGGCGGCGGCAGGGCGAGAGCATATCGCCCGCGGTAAGCAGACGCGCGAGGTAGTAGACCGCCGCGTCCGGGTCGCTGCCGCGTATGGATTTTTGAAGCGCGGACAAAAGGTCATAGTGCGCGTCTCCGTCGCGGTCGTAGTGCATGGCACTGCGCTGCGCCACCTGTTCCGCGTCCGAGGCGGTTATAGTCAGCGTTCCCTTTTCGGGAACTCCCGCCATGCACAGAAGCTCAACAGCGTTCACGGCTTTGCGGACATCGCCGCCGCAGGCGAGCGATATCTGCTCCGCCACGCCCTTTTGAAATTTTACTTTCACGCCGAGCTTCTGCCCCATTATCTTAGCCGCGCGCGCGATCGCCGGAACTATATCCTCCGCCGAAACAGACATGAACTCGAAAACCGTTGAGCGGCTTAGCAGCGCGTTGTAAACGTAAAAATACGGGTTCTCCGTTGTCGAGGCAATAAGCGTCAGCTTGCCGTTTTCCATGAATTCAAGCAGCGTCTGCTGCTGCTTTTTATTGAAGTATTGTATCTCGTCGAGATAGAGCAATATCCCGCCGGGAGCCATCATAGTATCCACGTCGGCTATTATGTCCTTTACGTCGGATATGCCGGCCGTTGTCGCATTCAGGCGGTACAGCGTTTTGTTCGTCTGCTTTGCGATGATGTTGGCGACGGTCGTCTTCCCTGTTCCGGAAGGGCCGTAAAATATGAGGTTGCTCGGCGTGCCGCTGTCGATTATACGGCGAAGCATCGCGCCCTCTCCGAGCAGGTGCTTCTGTCCCACTACCTCCGACAAAGTCTGCGGACGTATCTCGTCCGCGAGAGGCCGTTCCCTCATCGCTTCATTCATATCCCACGCCGCCTTTCCTGCGAAATAGATTAAAACATGGGATGAGCAAGCTCACCCCATGTTTTTTGCTCATTATCGGATTATACCATAGATGCGGCGGGATTTGTACATCCTATTCGTAAAGGGGATGAGCTGAGCAGAGTTCTCCGACCCTGCCGCGGATATTGTCCTGCTGCGCGTCAAAATCCGTCGCGGCGCCGCTGATAAGGGACGCTATGACGCGCATATCGTCCTCCCTGAAGCCGCGGGCCGTGGCGGCCGGCGTACCGAGGCGGAGTCCGCTCGTTACGAACGGGCCGGCCGGGTCGCTTGGTACGGTGTTCTTGTTGGCGGTTATATAGACCTTGTCGAGCCTTATCTGGAGCTCCTTGCCCGTCACTCCGGTGCCGCGCAGGTCGAGCAGCATGAGGTGATTGTCCGTGCCGCCGCTGACGAGGTTCATGCCCTCGTCCAAAAGCCCCTGCGCAAGAGCTGAGGCATTCTTTACTATCTGATTCTGATACTCGGCGAACGACGGCTTGAGCGCCTCTCCGAGCGCCGCGGCCTTGGCCGCGATGATATGCATGAGCGGGCCGCCCTGAGAACCCGGGAAAATAGCTGAATCTATCTTTTTCGCAAGCTCTTCGCGGCAGAGTATTATGCCGCCGCGCGGTCCGCGCAGGGTTTTGTGCGTTGTGGTGGTGACAACGTCAGCATAGGGCACCGGACTCGGATGAAGCCCCGCCGCGACAAGTCCCGCAATATGCGCCATGTCGACGAACAGATATGCCCCGACCTCGTGCGCTATGTCGCCAAATTTTTCAAAGTCAATAAAGCGCGGATACGCGGAGGCGCCCGCAATTATCATTTTCGGTCTGCACTCGCGCGCCATGTCGCGGAGCTTATCGTAGTCGATACGGCCTGTTTTTTCATCAACGCCGTACATGACCATGTGGTAATTCTTTCCGGAATAGTTGGCCGGGCTTCCGTGCGTCAGGTGTCCGCCGTTGCTGAGATCCATGCCCATGACAGTGTCTCCCAGGCTGCAAAGCGCGGCGTAGACAGCGTAGTTTGCCTGCGCTCCGCTGTGTGGCTGTACATTGGCGTGATCGGCCTTGAAGAGTTCCTTTGCGCGCGTTCGCGCGAGCTCCTCCACGACGTCCACGCACTCGCAGCCGCCGTAATAGCGCTTGCCGGGATAACCCTCGGCGTACTTGTTCGTGAGCACCGTGCTCGCGGCGAGCATTACCGTCTCGCTGACAAAGTTTTCCGAGGCTATAAGTTCGATATTTCTCTGTTGGCGGGCGTACTCCGCCCATATCGCCTTGCCAAGCTCTTCATCGTTCGCGGATATGAAATCCATTATTTCCCGAATCATAGTTCCTCCGTTCCTGCGGCCGTTCCCGGCTCTGTCCCCTTCGCTGCGCCTTACGACCCATAATTACGGTGATAAGATGACATAATTATACCAAATATGCCGTTTTAAGCAATGAACAGAACAGGCAAATATTTATGGCTTTTTGCCGGCCTTTGTGGTATAATATCCACAAAGCAAAGTTATTTGTCTGCGATACGCGTACAAATTTTCATCTTATGTATCGGAGGGACCCTATGAAAACTAAAAGCGCCGTCCGTCATATTCTTGACGGGTTGAAGGCCGAATATCCGGAAGCGGTCTGCTCGCTCCAATATAGCAAAGACTACGAGCTGCTTTTCGCGACGCGGCTCTCCGCTCAATGCACCGACGCGCGCGTGAACATGGTAACGCCGGTTTTATTTTCGGCTTTCCCTACGCTCGACTCGCTCGCGAATGCCGAGTCCGAAGAGATAGGCGAATACATACGCTCCTGCGGACTGTATCAGACAAAAGCGCGCGACATAGCAAAATGCGCGCGCGTGCTCGTGTCGGAATACGGCGGAAAAGTTCCCGACACCATGGATGAGCTTTTGAAACTCCCCGGCGTCGGGCGCAAGACTGCAAATCTGGTCCTCGGAGACGTCTACGGGAAACCGGCATACGTCGCGGACCCCCACTGCATACGCATAAGCGGGCGCATCGGTCTGACCGACGGGACAAAGAACCCGGCAAGCGTCGAAGCGCAGCTTCGTCTTGTCATTCCTCCGGAGGAAAGCTCCGATTTCTGCCACAGGCTCGTGCTGCACGGACGTGCAATATGCACCGCCCGCGCTCCGGAATGCGGACGTTGCCCGATAAGGAAATACTGCGATTTCGGCAAAGCCGCGAAATAAGCAAAAAGCGCCCCGCAAACCTCGAGTTTGCGGGGCGCGTATTTTTTATCAGCGCGTTTTATTTTCACGATTGACGAACATCATCAGAAATGCTATAAACAGCGCGGCGGCGCAGCCTAGGATGGCGCGCTCCGCGTAAAGCCGCACAAAATAGTTGCCGATAACCGCGCCCAAAACGAAGCACGCTATTACTCCGTAATACATAAGACCGCGTTGAAGAACGTTTTTGTCGCCGGTGTTGAAATACTCGCATACGTCCTGTGTCCCGCTGCGAAGATTGCCGATGCACATTGTCGTCGCGGCGGAACTTCCGCGTATTTTCATAAAGCTCTCGGCCTGCACTCCGCAGGCAAGCGAGGTAAGGCTGTTCGCGAGCAGATTCATGCTTTGCGGCAGAAAGCATACCACGATCAGCACGGCTATTTCGGCAAGTACGGAAATTTGACGCCAGTGCACCATACTGAATCCCGTCTTCCTGCGCCTGACGGCCCACGCGGCCGCAATACCAAGCATAAATGCCAGCACAGGCAAAAGATAGTGCTCCGCTACGCCCCAGTTGCCCTCGGCCAGATTGACGCCGAGCAGAAGCATATTGCCGGTCTGCGCATTTGCAAACACATGGCCGCGGCAAATATACGAGTATGCGTCCATAAATCCGCCTGCTATCGACAAAACCACTCCGAGCTCTATCGACTCAGACATCTGTTCCGACCGTCTCATGCATTCGCCTCCGTAAATCAATCTAATAAAATTTTATTACTCATCACAGAAAAAGACAATGTGCATATCCTACAAGACGGTGAGGCTTTGCGTCCACTATCGCATTTTTTTCACGAACGCATCGGGCGCTACATATACTGCGTATAGAGAAAACTATCGGGAGGGTATTATGGATCAGAACATTATGGAACAGCTCAGGGCTCTGAGGGAAAATCAGGCCGCGGTCAAACAGCTCATGTCTTCACCCGACGGCCAGAAGCTGCTGGCCATGCTTACCGAAGACGGCGGGACGAAGCTGAAACAGGCCACGGAATCGGCCGAAAAGGGCAACACGGCCGACGTTGTACATATGATTGCCGAGATTATGCAGACGAAGGAAGGCTCCGCGCTCATTCAGCGGCTCAGCACAAAAGCTAATATAAAGTGAAGCACGCGGGAGGCGGATGAATGAGCGAATTTGAAGATAAACTTAACGCTCTGCTTTCGTCTCCGGAGAGCATGGCGCAGGTGGCCGAGCTTGCAAAAAAGCTCTCGGGGCAGGACGCCCCCGAAACGCGGCAGCCGGAGGCGAAGAGCGAAAAGAGCCCGGACTCCGGATTCTCGTCGCTTCTCGGCGGAATGGATCCGAAAATGCTCGCGCAGCTCGCATCGCTTTTTTCCGGGTCGAAGCCTGAAAGCGGCGGAGCGCCGGCTTCAGGAGGGCTTGCCTCCCTGCTCGGCGGAATGGACCCGAAAATGCTAGCGCAAATTGCGTCGCTTTTCTCCGGGTCGAAGCCTGAAAGCGGCGGAACGCCGGCTTCAGGAGGGCTTGCCTCCCTGCTCGGCGGAATGGACCCGAAAATGCTAGCGCAAATCGCATCCCTTTTCTCCGGATCAAGGCCTGAAGGCGGCGGAGCGCCGGCCTCTGGAGGGTTTGCCTCCCTGCTCGGCGGCGGAGGCTCAGACGCCGTGGCAAAATTTCTACCGCTGCTGGCGCAGCTGAACGACGGAAAACAGGAGGAGCGCGCGCAGCTGCTTTATGCGCTCAAGCCGTTTCTCAAAAGCGAACGTCAGGAAAAGGTCGACCGTGCGCTGCAGCTCGCGCGGCTCCTGCAAGCTGGAAAGCTGTTTCTCAAAGGATTGGGGGAGTGAGGCGTGAGCTATGTATAACCGTTATGTGCGAGATGACGGAGGCGTATATACCCGGGTAAATGAAGAAAGCGGACGTCGCGAGCCCCCCCGCTCGGGCGGCTGGAACGGCGAAAAAAGCGCCGGGGACTTTATCCACAAAGTCCTCGGCAAGCTCGGGCTTGATCACATCGACACGGGCGATATTCTGCTGCTGCTGATATTGTTTTTTCTCTTCTCTGAAAAAGGAGACGAGGAGCTTATGACGGCGCTGGGACTGCTGCTGATACTGTAAGCAACGCGCCGAATCAGTACAGCAGCTTTTTGCTTTTCACTCGGAACGTCAGGTATGTCACAGTTCCGGCGATAAGGTCCGCTATCGGCTCCGCGATGAACAGCCCCCAGACGCCGAGGCCCCACAAGTGCGGCAATATAAGCGCCAGCGGCCATATGAGAAACATCTTGCGGAGCGTCGCGAGGAACATAGATATCTTCGCCTGCCCGAGGGCGAGAAACGTCTGCTGGCAGGCGCTTTGCGCGCCCATCAGACAAAATCCGAAAAGATACACGCGAAGCGGGGTCGTTCCAAGTGCGATAAGCTCCGGGTCGCTCGTAAAGACCGCGAGCACCGCGTGCGGAAATATCTCGATAAGCGTCACAACTCCGACAGCGAAGATCATGTCTATTACAAATAAAAGGTTGAACGTTCCCCGGGCGCGGTCAAGCCGCTGTGCGCCGTAGTTGAAACTGATTATCGGCGCCGCACCCTGCGCGAATCCCGTCATCGGCATCCAGATTATGGAAATAAGGGTAAACAGCACGCTCTGCAGCGCGACATACAGATCGCCGTACTGCGATATTGAAATATTGTATGTAAACTGCACGGCACACTCCGTCACGTTCATCATGAACGGGGACATGCCAAGCGATATGACAAGAGCGACGGTTCTTCTGTCGAGACGCATCTCCTTCGTGCGTATGCGTATGCTTCCCTTCTTACCATTCAGGAAGATAAGCACCCACAGTGCGGAGACGCCCTGGGCAATCACTGTTGCGATTGCCGCGCCGCGCACCCCCATTCCAAAATTGAAAATGAGCAGCGGGTCGAGCACGATATTTATAGCGGCGCCTATGCAGATGGTAGCCATGCTAGTTTTTGCGAATCCCTGATTCGTGATAAACCCGTTCAGTCCCATAGTCGCCATTACGAATGGCGTGCCGATAAGATATATCCGCATATATGACACGGCGTACGGCAGCACCTCGCTTCCGGCGCCCGTCACCGAAAGCAGCGGCTCGCACGTAAGCTCGAATATTACGAGCGTCAGCACAGAAAAAATAATCGCGAGCATGGCGCAGTTTCCGAGAATATGCTCGGCCTTTGAATAGTTCTTTTCGCCCATCGCTATCGAGGCCCTTGACGCGCCCCCCATTCCGACAAGCACCGCGAAAGCCGACAGCAGCAAAGTTACCGGGAAGCATACTCCAAGTCCCGCCAGCGCCAGCGAGCCGATGCCCGCTATGTGGCCGACGAAGGCGCGATCGACTATATTGTAAAGCAGGTTGACGAGCTGAGCCAGAAGCGTCGGCAGCGCCATTGAAAACAGCAGCCGGGGTATGCTTTCCGATCCCAGCCTGTTGGTCTTTTTATTCTCCGAATCCATACCAATCTTCTTTCAGATATCGACAAAACCGCGGCGGCATGGCCGCCGCGGTCGGTTTTATCATTTTATGAACCAACGACGTGAATCACCGTTCCGTCCGGAAGTGTAAACGCTGCCGCATCAGGCGACGAAACAGCTATGTCAGAGGCGCTCATACGGTAAACGGTCTCGCCGTTTTTCTGTTTCTCTGAGGAAACGAGCAGACCGGTGTTAACGTCCACCCAATAAAAGTCAGCATATTCCCTGTCGGCGCTTTTCGATTCGACATATATGCAGTCAAAATCGCCGAGCGTACGATAATCGGCCTCGGCTATATCGCCAGGGGCTATCTCAAGCACATCCTCGTAAGTCGGTATGCGCTCTTCCTCGTCGGCGGTAATTGCTCCGGCGCTGCCGGAATAATACGAGCGCTCAGAGTTATACCAGATATAAACCTTATCACCGCCGTAGATGACGTGGCGCGTCTGGCCCCCGGTCAGCTTCATGTCGGCGCGGGTATATCCGCCGTCTACGCGGGCTGAGACGGTCGTCGTTCCGCTGCCGGCGGAATAGAAGGTTTCTATCGTCATGGAGCAGGAATACGCCTCCGGCCTTGAAAGCGTGGATATGACATCCTGCACGTTTTCGGCGTTGACCTCGACACGGACGACGGAATCGGTCTGTCCTCCATCTCCCGAGGATGAATTTGAGGCGTCTTCCGTTCCCGGCAGAACTATATGCGCTCTGCCTCCGCTGAAACATCTCGTTCCCACAAAAAACAGCACCGTCACGATTATAAGCGCTGCGACGATGATATAAAGCGGAGTCATCTTTTCCTTTTTCACGCGCGGCGCCCCCTTTCGTTAAACGGAAACGCTGTTTAACGCGTACGTCACAGCGGCTCTTTGAATATTGTCATTCTCTGCCGTAGTCTTCCGCTTTCGTGTCTCTTCTTCCAAAATACCAGAGTATGTCGTCGGCTATCCTGCGGCATGCGTGTCCGTCGCCGTAAGGGTTCACTGCCTTAGCCATCTTTTCGTAGGCGGTCCTGTCGCGCAGCAGCTC
>JAYFRC010000059.1:0-12311 GCA_034926415.1 Oscillospiraceae bacterium | reverse complement strand
TCGACCTCGGGATGCTTTGTAAGTATCTCGTCGAGCAGCTCGGCGTTGTCGTGATAGGAGAATCCGGCGTATCGTATCTTGCCTGCCTTTTTCTTCTCCGCGAGGAAACCGAAGCTGTCAAGCTTTTCCGCAACGGCGTACATCCCTGAATCTATTGCATGAAGCAGGTAGTAATCAAAATGATCGACTCCGCATTTTTGAAGCTGCTCTTCAAAAAGCGCTTCCTGCTGCTCCCTTGTTTTCAGTATAAGCATGCGCAGCTTCGTCGCTATAGTATAGCTGTCGCGCGGATAGCGCTCCGCGACGGCCTTTCTAAACGCGTTCTCGCTTTCGCCGTAATGGTAAACGTAAGCCGTGTCAAAATATGTAAATCCATGACCGATAAACTCGTCGGCCATTTTCATAAGAAGCGGCATATCTATACTTTTCGGGTCAGCCGGGTCTGTAAGCGGAAGGCGCATAAGTCCAAATCCCAGTTTTTTCATAATTGTCCTCCTTTTTTTCATGCTGAATTTTCATATAAGTATAATACCAGTGTTCCCGTTTAAGTCAATACGTGATTTTTGAACGCCCGTTCGGTGTTTCCGCGACGCAAAATTTTGAAATTATTAACAACTTGCGCATTGAGCCGCAACAGAAAATATACTATAATATATTTATAATAGAGGCCAACAAATGGAAAGGAGCGTCGGATATGGACGGTTTGATGCACATACTCGCCAGCAACCTGCTCGGGTTGATGGTCTTTCTTCTCATCGTGTTTTTCGGAGTAGTCGGCATAGAATATCATCTCGGAGCCAAGGCCAGCGCTCTGCCCGGCCTCGTGCTTCCAATACTTTTCTTCGCGTTGTCGATATTCATCACTTTCTCCGCCTCTGCGTCAACGGTCATGGTTTACAGTGCTATGCGCCTTTTCGGAATATTCCTGCTCTGCAATATAACGACGGCGATACTCACCGTCGCTTATGTTGATGCACGCAGGAACCGCGGGATCTATGTCTCGCCCGTTGAAGAAAAACCGGAGTGAACCCGCTTTCGGCGTACAAATTTGTCGTGTTTTGCCATTGACAGGCGGAACTACGGTGATATAATCAAATTATTAAAAGGCAAAGACGGAAATTGCGCCGCCGCGCCGTCCCAGAGAGGGGAGCACATGCTGAAAGCCCCCTGTCGGCAACGCGGACGCTGACCATTCCCGAGCCGCCCATCGAAAGCGCGAAAGCGCCGGTAGACCGGGACGGGACCTCCCGTTACAGAGGCACAAAGCGACGGCTCTAAGCGCCGTAAGCAGGGTGGAACCGTGGAGCATAACGCCCCACCCCTGATTTTTCAGGGGCGGGGCTCTTTTTATAGCCTCAGCCCCCTAACAAGGAGGAAAAAATCATGTTTGAAGAAAACCAGTACACATTTGAAAACGAGCAGTACCGCCGCACTTATTGGCATACCTGTTCCCATGTCCTCGCCCAGGCCGTAAAGCGCCTGCACCCCGAGGTCAAGCTCGCCATCGGCCCGTCGATAGACAATGGGTTCTATTACGACATGGACTCGCCCTTCGCCTTCACTCCCGACAAGCTGGCTGAGATCGAGACTGAGATGCGCAAAATCTGCAAGGAAAAGATCAAGCTCGAGCGTTTCGAGCTCCCGCGCGCCGAAGCTCTTGAGCTTATGAAAGATGAGCCGTATAAAATCGAGCTCATCAATGACCTGCCTGCGGACGCGACCATAAGCTTTTACAGGCAGGGCGATTTCACAGACCTGTGCGCCGGCCCGCACCTCGATTCCACCGGCCGCATTAAAGGCAACGGCATAAAGCTGACCGCCTGCAACGCCGCCTACTGGCGCGGAGACAGCAATCGCCAGACGCTCCAGCGCATCTACGGCGTCGCTTTCCCGAAAAAGGAAGAGCTCGACGCGTATCTCGCGCAGCAGGAAGAAGCGAGAAAGCGCGATCACAACAAGCTCGGCCGCGATCTTGAATACTTCACCACCGTGGACGTCATCGGTCAGGGTCTTCCTATCCTGCTGCCGAAAGGTGCTCGGGTTATCCAGCTCCTTCAGCGCTGGGTTGAAGACGTCGAGCAAAAGCGCGGATATCTTCTGACAAAGACTCCGTACATGGCCAAGCGCGAGCTTTATAAAATCTCCGGCCACTGGGATCACTATCTCGACAGCATGTTTATTCTCGGCGATCCCGCCGACGAAACGAAGGAGTGCCTTGCACTCCGCCCGATGACCTGCCCGTTCCAGTATCAGGTGTTCCTGAACCGCGCGCGCAGCTACCGCGACCTTCCCATGCGCCTCGGCGAGACGTCTACACTGTTCCGCAAAGAGGACTCCGGCGAGATGCACGGCCTTATCCGCGTCCGCCAGTTCACCATTTCCGAAGGCCACCTCATCCTCCGCCCCGACCAGCTCGAAGACGAGTTCCGCGGCTGCCTGGAGCTCGCAAAGTATTGCCTTGAGACTGTCGGTCTGCTCGAGGACTGCACCTTCCGCTTCTCGCAGTGGGATCCGGCTAACCCGGATAACAAGTACGAGGGGACCAAGGAGCAGTGGGATCACGCCCAGAACGTCATGCAGAAGATACTCGACGATCTCGGCGTCAAATACACCATTGGCATTGACGAGGCCGCGTTCTACGGGCCGAAGCTCGACGTCCAGTACAAGAACGTGTTCGGCAAGGAAGACACCGTCGTAACCATCCAGATAGATATGCTGCTTGCTCAGCGTTTCGGCATGGAGTACACAGACGAGTCCGGCCAGAAGAAGACCCCGTATATCATCCACCGCACGTCGCTCGGCTGCTACGAACGCACGCTCGCGTACATGATAGAAAAGTTCGCCGGAGCGCTTCCGTGCTGGCTGGCGCCGGAGCAGGTGCGCGTGATGCCCATAACGGACAGGAGCCTCGACTACGCAAAGCAGGTCCAGTCCGAACTCGTCGCCAAGGGCCTTCGCGTGGAGCTCGACGCGCGCAACGAGAAGATAGGCAGAAAAATTCGCGACTGCCAGGTCGAGAAAGTGCCCTATATGCTCGTCATCGGCGATAAGGAGGCCGAGGCCAACATGGTCGCAGTCCGTCACCGCGCCGACGGCGACCTCGGTTCGATGGACATGGACGCCTTTATCGAGAAGATAATGGGTGAAGTCGAGAGCAAGGCAAAGAGATAATAAAGCAAATTAAAACTCCCTGCGGAATTTTCCGCAGGGAGTTTTTTATATTGTTTCCGCAGCGCA
The DNA here is from genome assembly GCA_034926415.1 of Oscillospiraceae bacterium. Lineage (GTDB taxonomy): Bacteria > Bacillota > Clostridia > Oscillospirales > Oscillospiraceae > JAYFRC01. The sequence continues at coordinate 9,074 of JAYFRC010000059.1, read as the reverse complement.
GCCGCCATTTTATACCCCGTAGGGGCGACCAGCCGACGGCGCGCACACATGGCGGGGATTTCTCCCGAAATATCGTCAGTGCTAAATGCTCCGGTTATTTCAAATATTTCTTATTGAGGTTCCTGTTGATGTCCGCCATGTGCCAGACCAGCAGCGCGCAGAACAGCACCCAGCTGATAAGGCACCCGACCCCCGGCCGCGCGAGGTCAATAAAGAATCCGATGACGAACGGCACGCTCCACGACGCGATACGCCGTCCGTAAACGCGGCATAGCTTTGGCTCGTCATATTTCGCGCGCTCCTCCGGCGACTTCATGTTGTAGCCCGACATAAGTATGCATGCTTTACCGTTTTTCGACAGTAAAAACGGCAGCGCTAGCAATATCATAAAAACTGCCATTCCGAGGTCGAACCAAAACAAAAAACTCTCCATAATCAAACCACCTGGAAAATATAAAATTTGAGATAATCCGTCTCGCCCACGTTCCAAAGTATCGGGTGATCGCGCGACTGCTGACGCGCCTCGACCTGCCGCAGCTCCACGTTCGCATCGCGCGCGGCGGAGCGCAGCATCCTGCGAAAAAGCTCTTCGGTCGCAAAGTGCGAGCACGAGCAGGTCGCGAGGTATCCGCCCCGTGGCAGCAGCTTCATCGCGCGGTAGTTTATTTCCTTGTACCCTGTGATTGCGTTCGCCACGGTCTTTCGCGACTTTGTGAACGCGGGCGGGTCGAGGATTATGAAATCATATATGCGCGGCTGTTTTTCAAGCTCCGGCAAAAGGTCGAACACGTCGGCTGCGCGAAAATCCATCACGCCCTCGAGCCCGTTTATTTTCGCGTTTTCACGCGCCATCGCCACCGCGCTCTCGGACACATCCACCGCCATCACATGCTTCGCGCCGCCCTTTGCGGCGTTGAGAGCGAAGGAGCCCGTGTGCGTGAAGCAGTCGAGCACGGTCTTTCCGCGCGCGATCTCCGCGACGGAGCGCCGGTTGAATTTCTGGTCGAGGAAAAAGCCCGTCTTCTGTCCGTTCTCAAAATCCACATGATAGATTATTCCGTTTTCCTTGATATCCGTCACGGTGCTCTCCGGCGGCGTCTCTCCCGGAAGCTCAAACCATCCCTTGCCCTGCGCCATGCCTTCCTTTTCGCGAAGCGCGGCGTCGTTGCGCTCGTACACCCCGCGAATGTTTTGTCCGTCGTCGCGCAGTATTTTTACGAGCAAAGGCAGAAGCGTGCTTTTTATCTTCTCCATGCCGAGCGACATGACCTGCGCTACGAGCACGTCGCCGAAGCGGTCGACGGTGAGGCCTGGGAACGCGTCCGCCTCTCCGAAAATTACGCGGCAGCAGGTGAGGTCGTCCGTGCCCATTACGCTTTTGCGGTAGTCCCAGGCATAGCGAAGCCTGCGCTCCCAGAACGCGCCGTCAAAGCGGTCGTTCGCGTTTCTTGAAATAATGCGGACTGAGATTTTTGAATTATCGTTGTAAAAGCCCGTGCCGAGCCAGTTGCCCTTTTTGCCGAAGACGTCTGCGAGAGCGCCGTTCACGGGCTCGCCCTCAACGCGTAGTATCTCCTCGCCGTAGACCCACGGATGTCCTGCGGCGGCGGCGCGCTCGCCCTTGGGCGTTATAAAAAGTCTTGGGTATGGACGTTCAGTTTTCATATTGGAAATTCCTTTCGCGCGGCGCATAATGCTGCTGCGCTAAGCAATTTTACCACATTATCGTTCTCCTGTCACCTGCGCCGCAAAACTCCTCCCGTATGTTTTTACGCCGTATTTTCCTGCGCCATTTTTACGGCTCTGTAAAGGCGTGCTCTTTGCCCGCATTCCCCGTCCTCGCGCGAATAAAACGGAGGCGCTTTTGCGCCCCCGTTTTATTCGCTGCTTTCCTCCGGCTCGCCGGAATCAAGGTAATCGTCCGCGACCTCGCGCTGCACGATTTCCTGCGTGCCGTCCGCGCGGCAAACAAGTACGTCTATCGTCATCTTCTCACCCCGTATATCTCGATTCTGGAGCCATCGCCTATAACGTAGCCTGTGCCAGACACAAGCAGATTGATCGTCGTTACATCTGACGGCGTACAGCCGTTGGGATGCAGCATGATAAACGGCATGCTCGGCGTACTGCTGCTCTGCCATGTTCCGGAGCATCCTCTTCCGACTATCGCGCTGCCGATAAATATCTCCGCCCCTGTCGCGCCGAAATAATTGATTCTGTTGGATTCAAGGGACGTATTTACAAGATATTCCACAACGTTGTCGCTGCCCTGATAGTAGCCGGTAATTCCGTTGACGCGTATATGGAGGGTACCTCCGGTCGTCGAAGCCGAACAGTGCGTATATATATCCAACTTGTTATATTTGTTCAGGTCGACGTCGGTCATATCGATGTCTATCTGCGTGGCGGAAGCTGTCGTTATTATGTCCTTGAGCTTCTGGTAAGGCGTCGCCGCGGCCAAATCGCTGATTGCCTTGAGCGCCGCGTCTATCTTTGCGTTGTTGTCGTTGAAGTCCGTCCGCATGACGCGGTCGGACGCCTCCCATTGGCTTAGCTGGTAATTTGTCGTGGTATTCAATGTAAAACCTCTTTTCGATAGAAATTTATCCGCCCCCGCGGAAATTCCCCTTGCAAAAGAAAAGAAAAATAAAAAAGTTGTACGTCTGCGTACAACTTTTTGAAAAATTTTATTTCAGGTTTTTGTGGTTTACCGTAACTCCGCGGCGGTCGCCTGTATGGCACCCCGCCGACACCACCGCGCCAAAACGCGAAAAAGCCCCGTACCTTGCGGTACGGGGCTTTTCCTTATCTCAACACAAATGTGTCTTTGATAGATTCCTTAACCCTTACACGTCAGCGTTTACGTAGATGTAAACAGCAGCGACAGTAGGATCGGTCGAGGAAGTCGCAACGGTGGTGATGGTGTCGCCGACCGCATCATAGGTCAGAGCAGCAGCCTGCTCGGCGCTTATCTGCATGACAACGGGTGCGGTAACATCGTGGACATTGTAGAGATAGATGGGAGCGTCGGCGCCAAGGATGAAGCTTGCGGTGCTGGCATCATTCTTGGTGATGGTAACGGTAGTGCCGTTAGCCATGAACGCATTGGCAGTAATAGCGCCGGCGGCGAACTCAGTCGGCTTCAGTACAGTGTAAGCAGCGACCGTGGAGCCGATGTCCGCAGAGGTCTTCTCACTTCCGGAAGCTGCGACGCCGCTGGTGTTGTACTCCTTGGCGAAGTACAGGACACCGGCATTAAGGCCGGAGCTGTAAGTGCTGTAGGACTTGCCGATCTCGCCGTTGACAATAGCGGTGTAGGTGTAGATAAGAGCGCTGTTAGCGTCCTTGGTAACAGTAGCTCCGCCGGTCAGGAACACCTTGTCATAAGCAGAGACGGAAGAGCTGGAGGTAGCGCCCTTGGCAATAACGAGAGTCGCATAGCCGTTGGTGGACAGAACATAGAACGTTCCGCCGGCAGCATAGGACTGAGCGTTGGTAATGCCGGTGTAAGCGGTGTAAGACTTGTTGGTGGAATCATAGTACAGGAACACGGTGGAAGCAGTAGCCAGAGTGGTAACTGCGGTTCCAGTGGCAGCGCCAGTCCATGTAGATCCACCAGCAGTCACAGGAGTCAGGAAGTTGGCCTTGTTGCCGCTCATTATATAAGAGGTATCGTTTGCATCAAGAGTGGTGTTGCTCAGGCCCTTAGTAAGGTCGGTCGCATAGGTGTTCTGAGTAGCCGCAACAGTAAGGTTATAAGAGCCGTCGCTGTTTGCAGCATAGGTGTAGAACAGAGCGGGAGCCAACTTGCCGTCAGCCATAGAGGCGGTGGCAACCGTGTCATCGCTAGAAGTGCTGAGAGCGGTCATGGTTCCGCCGTTAGTAGAGGTCTTCTTGACGGTGATGGTCTGAACAGCGCCCTTCTGGTCAACAGCGATTGCCTTGTAGCTGTAAGCGCCAAAAGACTGGCTTGCGTCAACAGCAGAGATGAACCATGTGTTGGTCAGAGTAGCGGTTGCATCGGGAGCAACGGTATAGCAGATGTTGTTGCCGTTGTCCAGATAGAAGGTGTAGCCTGCGGAGCCGATGGTAGCCTTGATTTCAGCATAGGTATCAAGAGTAGAAGGAGCGCCGGGCAGAGTGGAGATGCCGTAAGCGGCTCCGTCGACGGTGACCTTGGAGGTGCCGTCAGCGTAAGCGGTGATGGTGCCTGCAACAGAAGCGGCCTTCTCAACATAAGTGGTGCCGTCCTGAGAAGCGTAGTAAAGAACTACGTCTTTCTTGGCGAGGCCGGAAGGATAGCTGATAGCAGTGCTGAGAAGTTCGCCGGTAACACCGGGGATAGTCACATAGGAGACCGCGCCGGAAGTTCTGGTGGTCGGAGCTGCGGCCAGCTTTGCAACGCTCTTCTTGACAATGGAAACGACGTCATACTTGCTGTCGTTGTTGGTGTCGATGAAGTTCACGATGACGCCCTTGGCAATATAGCCCTTAACGGTGCTAATATTGTTTGCAAGGGTATCACTAACAGGATAAGAGGTGTTGACAACGCCGTCCTGATAAACATAGGTAACATCGTCATTAGCCTTGTAGCCGATGTAGGTGGACTTGGTGGCGGTGGTCAGGTTCTCATAAGAGGTGCCGTTGGTGGAAGTAGCCAGAACGGTTCCGGAAAGGCCGGCGGTGGTAACGGCCGCGCCCTTGTAGTCAAATGAGCGGACAACGTTGCCCTGAGCATACTCAGTGGAGAGAGCCAGCTTCGGGAAATACTTCTCACCAAACTCAACGGTAGTAACGCTGTTGTAGGTCTTGGTAGCGTTGAGGGAAATAGAGCCAGCCTCGGTCACAGGAATAGCCTCGGAAGCGCCGACATTGATGTTGGCACCGCCGATGGTGATGCTTGTTCCGTTGCTGGTGTACTTAACCGTTGTAGCAAGAAGAGTGTTGAACGCATACAGGCAAGCCTGCTCGCGGGTAGCAGCTTCGTTCTTGCTGATGCCGGCAGCACCCTTAAAGATGCCAGCGTCGGTAGCGTCGGAAGAGACGTTGACCGCCCAGTTGGTGCCGGTATAGCCCTCGATGTCAGCCTTGTAGCCGAGCGCGACGAGGAGCATCTTGGCGAACTGGTTGCCGGTCACGTTGCCGGTCGGATTGAACTTGCCGCCGCCGACTCCGGAGACGATGCCCTTTTCAACGCAGTAAGCGATGTAGGGAGCGGACCAGCGGGAAGCCGGCACGTCGGAGAAGTAAGATGCGGTGGTGGAGAGCTGGGAAGCATCGCTGCCCATCAGCATGGTGCAAACGATCTTTGCAGCCTGCTCACGGGTAACATTGCCCTGTGCCTGGACGTCGCCGGAGACGCCGTTGATGACGCCGAGAGCGACCATTACGTCGACAGCCTCGGTGTAACCGGTGCCGAGCTTGTCATAGCCCGTCAGGTCGGAAGCCTTCGGGTTTGCAGCGAACGCGGTGGTCATAAGGCTGAGAGCCATGGCCAGAGCGAGCGCCATTGACAGGACCTTTTTAAGGTTCTTCATATGGTTTTTTCCTCCTTGTTTTTCACGCCGCATAAATTTTCGCGGTCGTGTAATGTTGCAGGGCGAAAAATATTTGTCTTAAGCTGCCGGCCCACATACCGTGGCTAGCCGGTCCCGTATCTGAGCCGGGGCGTAGACTTATATCCCTCGCTTTGCAATTCTAAATATACAACTTTTACTTTTGCCGCGTCAATAGATTGCGGTTAAATGTAATATACTTGTAACATGGACATAGGTATTATATGCGCTTGTCCCCAATCGGCGGACGTGTCCTGGCAAGGGCGGTTTTTCCCCCTCCCGAAGCCGATTATCCATGCAAAATGTCCTCATACCGCAGCGCCGTATGTGCAGATATTATCCGTCCGCAGTCAGCCATTAAACCAGCGCGGCAAAAAACCGCCCGTCCCTTTCGGGACGGGCGGTTTTTCATATTATGTCAGCCTTTTGTCCATTTCTCGAACTCCTCGTCGGTTGCAAGCACTTTGTGCGTGCCGTCGAGGAGGTGGACAGTGCCCTTGTTGTAGTCTATTCCGCTGGTCGCGTAATCGTATTTCAATGCAATCCGCGCCTTTTCAACGCGCGGATTGGGGTGCGGTATCGCGGAAATAAGAGACTTGGTGTACGGATGAATGGGGTCTTGGAATATCTCGTCCTTGCTTCCGCTCTCGACCAGATGGCCGAGATGCAGGACGCCGATGCGGTCGGAGATATACTTTACCATCGACAGGTCGTGCGCTATGAACATATACGCCGCGCCTGTTTCCTGCTGCATATCCTTCATCAGGTTGACGACCTGCGCCTGTATCGAAACGTCAAGCGCGGAGATACATTCGTCCGCGATTATGAGCTGAGGGTTCATTATCAGCGCGCGCGCTATGCCGACTCTCTGCCTCTGGCCGCCGGAAAACTGATGCGGGAAACGCGTCGCGTGCTCCTGCGCCAGTCCGACTTTTTCCAGTATATTTGCGACCTTTTCGTCACGGTCTTCCATCGAGGCGTACATATGATGGATATCAAGGCCTTGCGCGATTATGTCAACCACCTTTTTGCGGGGATTGAGGCAGGCCATGGGGTCCTGGAATATCATCTGCATCTCGGTGCGCAGCTTCTTTGTGGCTTCCTTGGACAGCTTTCCGGAGATGTCCATTCCGTCAAAGGTTATCTTTCCGGCGGTGGGGTCGTACAGCCGTATGACCGCTCGGCCTATAGTGGACTTGCCCGAACCGGACTCGCCGACGAGGCCGTAGGTCTCGCCGGGGAATATCTCGAACGAAACGTCGTCCACGGCCTTGACCGTAAACTTCTTGCTTATCGGAAAATACTGCTTAAGGTGCTCGACCTTAAGGAGAGGGGTGCGTTCTTCAGCCATTTTTATGTCCCTCCCTGAGCATTCTGTCAATACGTGCGCGGAGCTCCGGCGGCATTTCCACCTTAGGTGCACGCGGGTCAAGCAGCCATGTGGCCGCGTAATGCGTGTCGCTTACCCTGAACATCGGCGGCTCCTTGCGGTGGTCTATGTTCAGCGCGTAAATATTGCGGGGTGCAAACGCGTCGCCCTTTACTCTGTGTGCAAGGTTCGGGGGCGAGCCGGGTATCGCGTAGAGGCGGTCGTCGTTGGTGTCGAGGTCGGGCATCGCGGAGAGCAGTCCCCATGTGTACGGGTGGCACGGCTCGTAGAATATCTCGTCTATCGTGCCGCGCTCGACTATCTTGCCTGCGTACATGACATTGACGAAATCAGCGACCTTGGCGACGACGCCGAGATCGTGCGTTATATAGATGACAGAAATACCGAGCTTCGTTTGTACTTCCTTGATAAGCTCAAGTATTTTGGCCTGGATAGTGACGTCCAAAGCGGTCGTGGGCTCGTCGCAGATGAGCAGGTCGGGGTCGCAGGCGAGCGCTGTGGCTATGACGACACGCTGGCGCATACCGCCGGAGAGCTGATGCGGGTAGTTTTTCATGCGCTTTTCCGCATCGGTTATGCCGACAAGTTCAAGCAAATCTACCGCCTTTTTATAGGCCTCTTCCTTCGGGGTATGATAGTGCCAGACCATGCCTTCGATTATCTGATCGCCTATCTGCATCGTCGGGTCGAGAGAGGTCATCGGATCCTGGAAGACCATGGCTATGCGGCGGCCATTGATGGTCGTGCGCATTTCCTTTTCGCTGAGCTTCAGCAAATCCACCGTGACGGGCTTTTTGTCCTCGCCCTTGCCTTCGTAATAAGTGAACATCATCGAGCCGTTGTTGACGATGGCATTTTTGTCCAGTATTCCTATGGCGGCCTTGCAGGTGACTGATTTTCCGGAGCCTGATTCGCCGACAATCGCGACGGTCTCGCCGCGGTAGACGTCGAGGTTGACGCCGCGGATAGTGTGGATTATGCCCGCCGTTGTTGTGAACGAGATGGACAAATCGCGCACTTCCAGTATCTTTTCTCTTTCAGACATCGTTCAGCCTCCTTACATCTGCTTCATCTTGGGATCGAATGCGTCGCGCAGACCATCGCCAAGCAGGTTGAAGCACAGCATCAGAAGCGCCAGAACGAGAACGGGCGGGATTATCTGATACGGGTGGGTAGTAAAGCTCTTGTACGCGTCGGATATGAGCGAGCCGAGGGAGCACATCGGGGTCGGAATTCCGAGGCCGACAAAGCTCAGGAACGCTTCTGTAAATATCGCGTTGGGGATTGAGAACATCGTGTTTGTGATGAGCTGGCTTATGATGTTCGGCAGTATCTCATTAAATATAATACGGTTGCTGCTCGCGCCCAGCGTTCGCGAGGCAAGCACAAATTCCTGCTCTTTTAGCTTGAGCATCTGCGCTCTTGAAATACGGCTCATGCCTATCCATCCGGTCAGCATGATAGCGAAGGTGATGGTGCCCAGTCCGGGCTTCATTACGACCATGAGCAGTATGACGATGACTAGGGTGGGGATTGAGTTCGCGACTTCCGCGCAGCGCTGCATGATGGTATCGACCTTGCCGCCGAAATATCCGGAGATAAGGCCGTAACTCATGCCGATGACCATGTCGCAGAACACGGCGACAAGCGCGATATACAGTGAGACGCGCGCGCCTTCCCATGTGCGTGTCCAGATATCACGGCCGAGCGTGTCGGAACCGAACCAGTAGTACACGTTTGTCAGACCCTGTTGGATATATCCGTTCTTTATAAAGGAGCCGGTGGTCGTCGTCATCGTCTCGTTGCCGTTGAATATTCCGAGGTGCTCGATAAGCGGTATTCTCGGCGCCAGGTTCTGCTGGGACAGTATCTGTCCGAAATAGCTATAATCGTTCATTCCAGGGCCGATGATGGCGAGCAGGATTATGATTACTATGCAGATAAGCCCGAACACAGCGCCCTTGTTGTTGATAAAGCGCACAAAGGCGTCTTTCCAGAAGCTCTGCGCCGCAAAGTTGGCGTCCGCCTTGACGCCCGAGGCTCCGACGAGTTCGAAGTCATCGTCCATGTATTCAAAGTTTTCGGTGCTTTCCGCATCGATTATCTCTGCGGCGGCCGCCGCGGCGGCC
>JAYFRC010000077.1:0-6453 GCA_034926415.1 Oscillospiraceae bacterium | reverse complement strand
GCTCGTGACAATCGTCTTGATAATCACAGGCCGTTCAGGCAGCATATTTTTAGCTTTTTTCTGAGATAAAATATAGTTTAACAGCAAGCATCCGGTTTCATTGCCTGTCAGCAATCTGTAGCCGTGTCCGCATTTTACGGCTGCTCCCACTCTGTCGCCATCGGGGTCTGTCGCAAGAAGCAGATCTGCCTCGTTTTTCCCGGCAAGCGCGATTGCCAGTTCAAAGGCGGAAGGTTCCTCCGGGTTGGGCATTTGGCAAGTAGGAAAATGACCGTCCGGATTTTCCTGTTCCGGCACTACCGTCAGATTTTTGAGTCCGGCTCTTGACAGAATTTCTCTGACGGGTTTGTTCCCAGTGCCATTAAGCGGGGTATAAATCACTTTTAAATCCGACTCATTCATAAGTTCGGGATTGATAGAGCAGCGCTCCACCAGATCAAGATAGCTTTCAAGAATATCCGGAGACATAAAACGGACACGGCCCTCCCGGACAGCTGTTTCAAAAGGCGTCTTTTTCACATCGGCAAACAAATCCACTGCTTCGATGCACGTTTGTACAGCTTCGGCCGTTTGGAGCGTAATCTGGCATCCGTCGCTCCCGTATACCTTGTAGCCGTTATATTCGGACGGATTGTGGCTGGCAGTAATCACAATCCCCGCATCGCATGCAAGTTTTCTGACCGCGTAGGACAAAACGGGAGTGGACATCAGCTCCGAAAAGATATGAGCGGTTGCTCCATTGGCGGCAATTACCTCAGCCGCAGATTTTGCAAACAGTTCTGAATTTATCCGGCTGTCATACGCAATCGCGACGGAAGTCAATTTCTTTCGGCACTTCAGAAAATCACACAGGCCTTGTGTCACCCTGCAAACGGTATAAACATTCATCCGGTTTGTGCCGGCCCCCATGACGCCGCGCAATCCGCCGGTACCGAACGCCAGTTCCTTGTAAAACGCATCGTTTTTTTCGGATTCCGACATTGCAAGTAATTGCCTTTTCAAATCAGCATCCGCCACGGTTTCAAGCCACTTTTTATAAATACATGCCGGGTTCATCGCATCATCGCCTTTCACTTTGTTTTGATCATGGAATAAAAAAATGTCTGACTGTCGTAAGTCAGACATTTTTCCACGGATTATTTTTGCTTTTCTTTATTTTCATATTTTTTAATTTCCAAGTAAGCTATCCAGAAGGAAACTATACTTTCCGCGCCCTGATTGAGGTTTAATCCTTCCGCTGTTATCGCGTCGTAGCACCCGCCGGTCTCGTTGTCGATAAGGCTGAGGCCCTTTGAATTTTTACCACGGTACCAGGAGTAACAGGTTCTTGCCCTTTCAAGATAATCTTTATTTCCCGAGGATCCATAGGCTTCCAGAAAAGCGAGCATTGTCTCACAGGCTTCGACAGGCTGTTCGTCAAATTCGGCGGGATCATTTCCCTTATAAAGCCATCCCTTGCAGCCGATCGGCTTAAAATAACCGTTACGGAAGGTCTTGCTCTCGAGAAATTTCAGGCTTTCAAATCCGACTCGCCGGTGCTGTTCAACTTTTGTAACTCGGTAAGCCGCAATCATGGCCCATGGCAGTGTCGCATTGCAGTAGGTTAAGCTGTCTTCAAACCAATGCCATTCGCCGTCATTGTAATGTGCATAATGATCAGCAAGAGTATTGGCCAGCTCTAAAATATATTTATTGGTTTTCTCTTGGTTCAAACATTTCAGTCCGATGATCACATATGCGATCGCTCTTGGTGAGATTAGCTTCATGCAATTCGGCATGGCCTTCTCAACCAGAATCCATGCGGTTTTCTTCACGTTCTGTGAAATTATAGGATCTGAAAAGGTATAACACAACGCCCACAGGCAGCGGCCGAAGCAATCTTCAGATGATTTTTCTTCAGAGAACTCACGATTATAAGCCATGAAATTCCGGAAGGTTCCGTTTGGGTTTTGAGCATAGCACAGGAAGGAAAGGTACTTTGTGATCAATCTCTCAACAGCTTTTTCCCTGTACCGACCATAAAACTCTACGGCCATGATGAGCGCTCTGGCATTGTCATCGGACGTATATCCCTTTGAACGATTGGGGGTACCATAAATACAATGCTGGAGCATCCCCGTATCGTCGGTCCTACGAAAAACATGAGCTGTCTTTAATATTCTTGGATTGTTGTCTTTTATCATGCGGTCACCATATCCCTTGCCTTTATATTTTGCTTTATAATGCTTGCAAACAAAGTTTGATATTGTTCCCCCACGTTCTCCCACATCATTGTTTTTCCCGTTTCTAATGTTTTCTGTTCCATTTGTTTCTTTTCCTCCGGGTGGTCAAGCACGTATTCGATGCAGCCCGCAATTGATTCCGAATCCCTGAACTTTGTAAGTAAGCCCCTGCCATGCGACAGCATCTCTTTTGCGTAACTATATGGTGTTGAAACGATCACACGGCCATACCCGGCGGCGTAGGCCAGCGTCCCGCTCACCGCCTGATCCTTGTTTAGATAAGGAGTCATATAAATATCGGAAAGCATCAGGTATCGGATTATTTCCTCTTTTGTTAGATATGCATTTACAAATACTACATTGTCGCTGATCCCCAGGTTTGCAACCATCGCTTCTAAAGACTCGCGGTAATCTTCTCCCGATTCTTTTTTGACTGCGGGATGAGTCTGACCGAGGATATAATAAAGCACATTTTTGTGCTTCTTTGCCACATCCGCAACCGATTCGATCCCGTATTCCAATCCTTTCCCAGGACCGAGCAGACCGAACGTGCTGATAACGGACCGGTTTTCCAGCCTGCTCTCCGCCTTTAAAGTTTCTCTGCATTCCATGGGCATGTATGGCACGCCGTGGTTGATTACCGCTATCTTCGACGGATCGATCCCATATACATTTTCCAATATGTTGACCGTATTTTTTGCCATTGTGACTATTTTATTGCTCTTTTGACCAAGGACATTCAAAATGTGCCGTTGTTTGGCATCCGGCTCTGGAAGCACGGTATGCAGCGTCGTTACGAAAGGAATTTTCAGGTTGTCTATAAGATCCAGCAAATATTCGCCCCGTTCGCCGCCGTAGATGCCAAACTCGTGCTCAATGACTAAAAGGTCAATATCCCAATTATTCAGTTTGCTTGCCGTCTGCGTATAGCTGCTCCTGTCATTCTGCGCAAGCTCCATGATGACGTTATCATCATACCGCAAACTTTCGTTGCTGACGGCTATGATCCCGCTTCGGCCTGCCGGATGCATCCTGTTCAGCTGCATTACAAGATCCTGTGTAAATGTTGCGAGTCCGCACTCTCGTGGCGGATATGTACTTAAAAAAGCGATATTCATAGTTTTTTCAGAAATCAAATCGGTTACTCCTTTTCCTTTTTGCCGGTACGCGGCAGCAAAAAAATTAGCATTATAGTCTTGCGCCGAGCATCAGCTCTTTTCCCAGTACTTTTCCGTCAGACTTTATATTTATTTTGCTGGTCAAAGCGTTATCGTGAGGAATGGTTCCGCACTGGATTTTAAAATCGGAAGCGGCGACCATGCCGTCCATTTCAGCGAGACTTCCTATGTCTACATTGTTCCAGAGTATGCTGTTGCTTACGCTACCGCCCGCATGAATAAGTACGTCGTCTCCGATTACCGCATTCGGACCGACTTTTGCATATGCCCCGATTTTCACACGATCACCGATATACACAGGACCGGTAATTACGGCAGTGATGTTTATGGCGGATTGGGAGCCTTTTATAACGCCTAAGCTGTTAAACCGAACTCCTGACAGCCGGCAATCTCCGGCCATGATGTCTTCATGCGTCTGAAGATATTTTTCCGGTGTACCGATATCCATCCAGTAGGAGCAGCCGTTATATACAGCGACCTTGTGTCCTTTTCGCAATAGCAAGGGGAATATTTCATGCTCTATCGATACCGGTCGGTCATTAGGAATTTCCCCAAGCACTTCAGGTTCAAGCACATAAACTCCCGCGTTGATATAATCGGACTTAATTTCATCGGCTTTCGGCTTCTCCGTAAAAGAGAGCGCATATCCGTTCTTATCATATTCGATCACGCCATATGCGGAGGGATTGCTTACCCGGGTGATGGCAATCGTAACGGCAGCCAATTTTGATTTGTGGAATTTTACAAGTTCCATGAAATCCATGTTGCAAAGGATATCCGCATTGAAAACCAAAAAGGTATCATCAAATAAGTGCCCGGTATTTTTAATGGCGCCGCCCGTTCCCAAAGGAGTATCCTCGCGGATATACTCGATTTTGAGCCCAAACTTGCTGCCGTCTCCGAAATATTTTTCTATATATTGGGACTTGTAGCAGGTACTGATAACAATTTGATTTATCCCGCATTTTTTGAGATTCTCCATACTCCGCTCAAGTAATGGCTTGTTCATAATCGGAACCATCGGTTTAGGAATCTTGTCGGTTAAAGGCCTAAGCCTTGTCCCCATTCCGCCGGCAAGAAATAATGCTTTCATTTTTCCCCTTTCCACATATGTTGGCGTTTCCATCTACCATCAGATATGCGTAATACCAAATTTATTACTATCGCCGCGCACATTAAATTTTACGTATGCAGCGCAAAAAAACCGAGCCTGTTTTCTGAAAGGAAAACAGGCTCGGACATCATATAATATTTTCAATAACATTCTTAATATATTCTTATTATATTTCCTGTTTCACTTCCGGACAGGATTTAATATACTCAAGTAAATCGTTCAGATTTGCCGTGGCAAGAGCAATGCAGGTATCCGCGGCACCGTAATACATTCTGACCTTTCCTGTTTCGCGGTCGAATATCCATCCGCACGGGAATACGGCTCCACCCACGTCGCCCTCTTTCTCATATGATTCCTGAGGCCCAAATATCCACTCGTCGCTTCTTCGTAAAACCTTGAACGGATTTTCAAGATCAAGAAGCGCCAGCCCCAAGCGGTAGATGGCTCCCACCGCGGTCAGTCTCACGCCATGATACAGAATCAGCCAGCCCTCCGGTGTTTCAAGCGGCTGCGCGCTCAAACCGACCTTGCTTGCATCCCACCAGGCGCCTGCCCGCGCAGGAATGAGTATTCTGTGATTGCTCCAGTTCTTTAAGTCAACCGAATCTGATGCCCAGATATGCGCACCGGGTTCGCTGCAGGTAACAATTGGCCTATGAATCAAAACCCACTTGCCATCAATTCTCCTTGGAAATAAAGCGGCATCCTTATCTTCCGGGGGCAGGATGGGACACATCCTCTCAAACGTCTGAAAGTCCTTTGTCAGCGCAAGAGATACCATGGGCCCGGATTTTGAATATGCGGTATAGGTGATGGCCCATCCGTCCAGTTCGTCAAGCCGAGTAATTCTTGGATCCTCAATTCCCCATGCCTCTTCAGGATAATTTTCCGGGTCCGATTCAAACGTGGGCTGCGTATCCACCATCCAGTTGACAACACCTTTTTCGCTGACGGCTTTTGTGAAATGGGAAAATCCCCTTCGGTCTTCCGCACGGGTCAGCAGCAGCACCTTGTTTTGAAAATATGTTGCCGCGGGATTGAATACCGTATTCACTGGATACGGCCAGTCTTCGGCAGTCAAAATTGGATTGTTCTGATGGCGGACGAACAGGTCTTTATATGTATTATCATAGCTTTTCAGTCTTGATTGAAAGCGCGGCATATTCATGTTCTCGACAGAGCCTTTGCAGCAGGCTTCTCAATCGGCAAAACCCCCGCAAGCTCACCGATCACGTTGACCAGCTCTGTGCCGGTGGGAACGACAATTTTTGCATTGTTTTTCAGCGATGTCTCAGTCGCCTGTAATTTTCTCAGAAGCTGTGCATTCCCCACAAAATAAGTCTCCGCCGATTCGTTAACCAACTTGATGGCCTGCGCTTCTCCTTCGGCTTCCAGGATTCGCGACTGCCTTATGCCTTCAGCTTTCTTGATCTCAGCCCTTTTCAGGCCGTCCGCATTCGTCTCTGCGGCGGTTGCAAAATCGATAGCCGCGATCTTTTCGTTTTCGGCCTTTACCACCTTATTCATCGTCTCCTGAACGTCCTTCGGAGGATCGATTTCTTTGAGTTCCGCCCGGACGATCTCGATGCCCCATTTTCCTGTTTCGACTTCAAGAGTATGAAGGAGATCGGTGTTGATTTTTCCCCTTTCGCTGTTGGCGGAGCGCAGCGACATGGTGCCAATAATATTTCTCAGAGTCGTCCTTGCAAGATTAACAATTTGATATTTATAATTTGCGGCATTGTACTGGGAACTTTTGACACTTTCCTCATCCTGCCTAACCTTGAAGTAGATCTGAGCGTCCACAGTGGCGTTCAGGTTGTCGTTTGTGATAATCTCCTGCGGCTCGGCATTGACCATCTGCTCGGTGATGTTGATCCGATAAAGCCGCTGTATTACGGGGATCACCCAATGGAATCCCGGCAACGCGAATTTTGTA
>JAYFRC010000083.1:0-18087 GCA_034926415.1 Oscillospiraceae bacterium | reverse complement strand
GTAGCCGCAGAAGGCAAGGGGCTTTTTGTGCTGCCAGCGGTCGCTTACATAGCCGCTGAAGACCTTGAGCAGGCTGGCGACGCTCTCGGCGATGCCCTCTATGACGCCGATAAGCACC
Organism: Oscillospiraceae bacterium; assembly: GCA_034926415.1. Taxonomy (GTDB): domain Bacteria; phylum Bacillota; class Clostridia; order Oscillospirales; family Oscillospiraceae; genus JAYFRC01. The sequence goes on along the minus strand of JAYFRC010000083.1, from coordinate 17,969 downwards.
GGGGTCGCGCCGAACGCGGACGTGAGGTACAGCGGTATCAGAGGGTAGACCATCTCAGTCGATATATCGGCAAAAAAGCTGACGAGCCCGAGAAACACGACGTTCCTCATGCCCGCCTTCGCGGAGTTCACGCGCTTGAGATTTTTAAGATTGTATTTCATACGATAAGCCTCGCAGAATCCCGCCGCCCGCGGGCAGTGGGATGAAATTAAATTGTTTTTCCCAACGATGTGCGCGCCCGGGGGAATTTATTATAAGTGTAATTTTATCGCGAGCCGCAGTATGCGCCCGCCCATGGGCAGCGCCAGTATCTCGCGCTTTGTGAAGCAGTGGGATTTTAGCAGCACGAGGATGTAGACCAACATGGAGAGTATTATCGCCGCGCAGAGTGCGACGATATGGTGGTGCGAAAGCGCCAGCGTCAAAACGTAGCACCAGTGACAGAAAAGCCCCATCAGAAGCGAGCAGATGAGCGGCGTTATGAACGTCGGGAACAGATCCCAGCGGTATTTAAGATTCCGTGTGACGGAGCGGCAGTTGAGCAGCGATACGACGAGCGGGAAAGTCACGTTGCCGATGAGCAGCGCCCAGACGCCGAGCCCGGCCCTGAGAAGTATGACGATGAGCACGACGTGTATCGTGAGGGATATAGCGCTGTGATAGACCGGTACGCGCATATGGTTCGTGCCCTGGAGCATAGAGGTGGTGAGCGTCGAGAGCGCGTAGAACGCGGCGGCGGCGGAGCCCCAGCGCAGCAGGGCGGCGGCTGTGTCGTGATACTCGCCGAGGGCGGGGAACAGCACGGTCATTATCGGGTCGGCGAGAACCGCCAGCCCAACGACGCAGGGCAGGACGAAGGCCATGTTTATTTTGAGCGTGGCCGTTATCTGGCGGCGCACCTCGGCCTTTTCCCGGCGGACATGCGCCGAGACGATGCTCGGCATCAGAGATATCGCCATGGCCGTCGATATGGCTACCGGCAGGTTGACGAGTTGGTTGTACTGGGTGTTGAAAACGCCCTGAAGCGACGCGGTGACTGAGCTCGCCGTGCCGGAAGAGGCCATAAAGTTGCCGAAAATGAAGTCGTCTATCGTATAACCTATCTGATATATGGTCTGGCTCAGTATGACGGGCAATATAGTAAGGATGAGCACCTTTGTTACATACCGGTTCGTTTCGGCGTTGTCGCTTTCGTCAAGCCTGTCGCGCGAGCGTATCGACGGCAGCCGTCGGATAAAGTTTATCAGCAGGTATATAAGGCTCGCAAGGCCGCCCGCAAGCGTGCCTACGGTGCCGCCCATGGCTCCGTAGGACGCGACCTCGGGATCTGAAGCGAAACTCGTCATGAGCAGGTAGGCAGCGGCGACGCTCACCACTGCGTTGAAGCACTGGTCGACGACCTGCGACAGCGCGGTCGGCACTGTCGTGCCGTTGCCCTGCGAGTAGCCCCGGAAAACGCCGAGGAGTGCGAAAATGAACGCCACGGGAGCCAGCACGCGCAAAGGCCGCGCCAGGCCGGGCCGGGCGTAAAACGCCTCCAGCGCGTGCGCTCCGAAAAACAGCGCGCACGCGGCGGCGGCTCCAAGTATAAGAGCGAGTATGAAAGCGTTGCGCATAACGCGGGTCGAGTTTTTGTGCTCGCCCTTGGCAAGGCGCGCCGACACGGTCTTCGACACGGCGAGCGGAAGTCCCATTGTCGACAGTGTGAGCGCGATATTATAGATGCCGTAGGCGACGGAGTATATTCCGTTGCCCTCGTTTCCAAGAAGGTTGGCCATCGGAATGCGGTAGACAAAGCCGATTATCTTCGTCAGTATGCCCGCCAGGGCCAGTATTCCGCCCTGCACTATAAAAGAGTTTCTCTGTTTTTCAGACAAGTTCCGCACCCACTTTTTGTTGCATATACGACAGCAGCGGGAGTACCGCGCTGTTATAATAACATGTATATTCCAACGGGCGGAGCGGGTTTGACTCCCGCGGCCATATACATTATAATTCTAACATATCCGCTTCGTAAATACCAATTATATATTGTACGCGGCGGAAGCGATAAATACACGACATAATATCGCATACCACATTATGTAATTATAGACTTTACATTTTGCGGGGAAGATGTTATACTGTACGGGAGGCGCGGGAATGAGAAAGATAAGCGGAGCCATTTTTGATATGGATGGAACTCTGCTGGATACTATGCGCGTGTGGGACGAGATAGGCCCCGAGTATATAACTCGATACGGACAGCCGATGTCGCTCTGGGAACGCACGAGGCAGCTGACGCTCGCGGATTTCTGCGTGGCCCTGCACGATGAGTGCGGCGCGAAGGAGAGCGCGGAGCAGCTTATAGCTGAGATAAACGGCAGGGTCGACGCGTTTTATCGCACGCGGGCTGAGGCGAAGCCGGGAGTTGCCGAATTTCTTGAAAAGCTGGATAAGATGAACGTCCCGGTCGCTGTAGCCACCTCCACCGACAGAAGCCAGGTTGTCACAGCGCTGAAGCGCGCCGGATTATACGACCGTTTCGCCGATTCGATATTCACCTGCACCGAAGCCGGAGCGGGCAAGGAAAACCCGGCTGTTTTCAATGCGGCGGGCGAAAAACTCGGAACGCCGCGCTTAAGCACATGGGTATTCGAGGATTCGTATTTCGCCATCCGCACGGCTAAGGCCGCGGGGTTCATGACGGTCGGGGTGTGGGACAGGTCGCAGACGAGACATGAAAAGGAAATACGCTCCGCCGCCGACGTTTATATAGAATCGTTCTCCGGGCTTGAAGGTATTTTTTGACCGGAATTTCGGCCCGGCTTTGATTAAATACGAACAAAAGAGCATTTAACCGCATGAAAAAGTTGCAATAAGCCTGACGATATGCTATAATATCCACTCGGCAAAAACATGAACGGGCATATATATTTATCCGCGATAAAGCCACGGATTTGAAATATTCGCAAAATGCAAAATATGAGAGAAAAGAATGAGAGGAACATTCGATGAATAAAATTGATGAACTCAGTCACAAGGCTGAGCGCGCGGCATTTTCCGTCGGCGTTGACGCCGCGATGAAGCATCTGGAGAAGGATCGCCAGAAGGGACTTATGGATATCCTCGATCTAGTAAAGAAATTCGTAGGCACTACTTTCCCAGACACCGCGTATGAGCGCTTTCGCTGGCACATCGAGCACCCTGACGAGAGCAAATGGATGAAGTACTTCAACCGTGCGCTCGATGAGCTTGACCCCAACGTCATCAAAATGACCGCCCTGGATCTCGGCTTTGAGGCGGCGTTCCGCGGAACCAAGGTCATGCGTCAGATGCGCGAGATACACCACTGCAATATTCCCTGGCTCGTTCTGATGGACCCGACCTCCGCCTGCAACATGCACTGCACAGGCTGCTGGGCCGCCGAGTACGGCCACAAGCTGAACCTTACCTTCGAGCAGATGGACAGCGTCGTCACTCAGGGCAAGGAACTCGGAATGCATTTCTTCATGTTCACCGGCGGCGAACCCCTTGTCCGCAAGGCCGATATACTTAAGCTCTGTGAGAAGCATCTCGACTGCGAGTTCCACTGCTTCACCAACTCCACCCTTATCGACGAGGCATTCTGCGAGGAATGCCGCCGTCTCGGCAACCTGTCCTTCTCCGTCAGCATCGAGGGCTTCCAGAACGCCAACGACGGCCGCCGCGGCGATGGGCATTTCGACGCTGTCATGCGCGGAATGGACATGATGAAGCGCTACGGACTGCTGTTCGGCACCTCAATCTGTTACACCAGCAAGAATATCGACGACGTCACAAGCGACGAATTCCTCGACCTTCTCGTCGAGAAGGGCTGCCGCTTCGGCTTCTACTTCCACTATATGCCCGTCGGCAACGAGGCCGACGTGAGCCTAATGCCCACTCCGGAGCAGCGCACATACATGATAAAGCGCGTCCGCGAGATACGCGCCTTTGAAGGCGGCAAGCCTATCTACATGATGGACTTCCAGAACGACGGCGAGTATGTCGGCGGCTGCATCGCAGGCGGACGTAACTATTTCCACATCAATTCCAACGGCGACGCGGAGCCCTGCGTGTTCATCCACTATTCCAACATGAACATCAAGGAACACACTCTGCTCGAGATACTCAAGAGCCCGCTGTTCATGGCTTACTACGACAACCAGCCCTTCAACCGCAACCACCTGCGTCCCTGCCCGATGCTCGAAAACCCCGACCTGCTTGAAAAGCTTGTCAAGGAGACAGGAGCGCACTCCACCGACCTTCAGTCGCCGGAGAGCGTCGAGCATCTTTGCGGCAAGTGCAAGGAATACGCGGAGAAGTGGAAGGAACCAGCGGCGGAGGCATGGGATGAGCAGACGCACAAGATCCCCTACTACCAGAACTACAAGGATGTCAATAGGCTCGAGACCGACGGGATGGCCAAGGCAGACAGCACGGCCGCCGGCGATCATACGGGCGATGAAAAGGCCGACGAAGAATAAGAAAACACGATACTTAAAACGCCGCACGCTGAGTGCGGCGTTTTAATTTCGCGGAAAATTTGCCAAGAAACGCAGAAGTCATTATAATACTGGAATACTGACATATTATTGGGGGGAGAGCGCGCAGATGATACTTAAACAGCTCACAGTGGAAAACTACGAAAAATTCCGTGCGGAAACGAAGATAAATTTCAACACTACGGGCATAACGGTGTTTTACGGATCCTCCGCCGCGTCGGGCGCGCTGCTTGACGCGGTAAACTGGACGCTGTATGGAAAAGCGGAAACACCGCCGCACGAGCGCGGCGAGACGCTTGGCCGTGTCATTCTCGGCTACGACGGAAAGGAATTCATACTGTCGCGCCGGACCGACGGTGCGAGCGAGAGCGTTCACCCTGTAATTTTTGGACTGCGCGAGGACGCGGTAACGGAGAAGGACGCCGCGGACATCGTGGCAAAGCATCACTCGCCGGTCTGGAACAGCGACGAGTTCGTATCGCTTGGCTTCTCGTCGCCGCATGTTTCGGATGTGCTTCGCGAAAAGCTTGTTTTCGCACGCCTGCGCGATATGAGCGCCGAGGAAAGCGAGGGGCTGCTTGCCGAAGCGAAGACACATGTGGCTCCGGCGCTTGAAAAGCAGGCGAACCAGACGATAACACAGTTCCGTTTTCTTTGCGACGACAACGATATCGCGGGCTGGGAGCGTTTCGGCGCGGTGAAGATCGACGAGGAGCTTTCTTTCACGGCGGAGAATAAGGATTTGACATATTCGGAAAAATATCTTTATTCAATGCTGTTCTTCCTTGCGGAAATCGAGACCATGAGAAAGATTTTCTCAAAAAATTACTGCGACTTTATAATGCTTAAAAATTTTCTCGACGGCGTAGACTCGCTGTATTGGCCGGCTGCGGCATATTTCCTTTCGCGCTGGCGCCAGCAGGCGTTCATCACATGTACGGAGGCGGAGGCGGAAAAACTCCGCCCTCTGCTTCCGCCTGAGACGGTGTGGTACGAGTGCAGAGAAGACGGAAACGTATACGGCGCGAAAAAGATGAAATGAGGGGCTGAATACAATATGGAAAAAATTGTAAATAGGCTGAACGGCTATGCGGAGCTGCTTCTCCGCTCCGGGGTCAATCTTCAGAAAGGGCAGATGCTCGTTGTCGAGTGCCCTGTGGAGCGCGCCGATTTCGCGCGGCTGTGCACCGAAAAGGCGTACGCCATGGGCTGCAGCGAGGTGCTTGTAAGATGGCAGGATGATTTCGTTGCGCGGAGCCGATTCCTGCACGCCGAGGACGACGTGTTTGACAAGGTGCATCCCTGGGATGCCGACTTTTATAACGGAATATCCGCGCAAGGCTCGGCATTTCTTGCCATACGCGCGGGAGACCCGGAAAACCTGGCCGGTGTAGACGCATCTCGGATACGCCGCGCGCAGACTGCGTCCGGACACGCGCTCGCGCCGTTTCGCGAGCGCGAGACGAGCAACGCTTTCCCGTGGTGCGTCTGCGCCGCGGCCGGAAAGAAATGGGCGGAAAAGGTCTATCCGGGCCTTCCTGCGAGCGAGGCGGAGGAGCGCCTCTGGCGCGCGATACTCAAGGCCTCCTACTCTGACAGAGGTGACGCTTTAGAAAACTGGAAAAAGCATTCGGATGAGCTGCATAAGCGCACAAAGAAGCTGACGGCGCTGCGCCTGAAAACTCTGCATTATAAAAACGCTCTCGGCACCGACCTTCATGTTGAGCTTCCCGAGGGGCATTTCTGGGCGGGCGGCGACGAAAAATGCAAAAACGGCGTGATGTTCTCGGCCAATATCCCATCCGAGGAAGTGTTCACGCTGCCGAAAAAGACAGGGGTAAACGGCGTCGTCTACGCTTCGCGGCCGCTGTCTCTGAACGGGAATCTGATAGAGGGAATACGTTTCGAGCTGAAAGCCGGGAAAATAATTTCAGTGCGCGCGGACCGTGGCGAGGCTATATTGCGCGACGCCGTAGCGATAGACGCCGGCGCGTCGTATTTCGGAGAGGTCGCGCTTGTGCCTTACGACTCGCCCATATCGAACGAAAAGACGCTGTTTTACTCGACGCTGTTCGATGAAAACGCCTCATGCCATTTTGCTTTCGGAGAGGCTTATCCCTGCATCGAGGGCGCGGAAAACATGAGCCGTGCGGAAATAGAAGCGCGCGGCGCGAATTTCTCGGTGACGCACGTCGATTTTATGGTCGGCACGCCTGACCTTACAATAATTGGAGAGACCGCCGACGGCCGCGCAATCGATATTTTCAGGTCGGGAAATTTCGCAATTTGACAAAGTGCCGTGTTCCCGCGCCTCAGGATCCCCACAACAAAAAGTGAGCCGTATCGAACGATACGGCTCACTTTTATATTTTTCGTTATCAGTTGACCGCCTTGGCTTCGTCCGGAACAGCAGCGGTCATGCTCGCGGCCTGTGTCTGCTTCCCAACGACAAGCGCGCATATCGCAAGCGCCACGCCGTAGGCGAGAACGGTGGCGATAAGTATGTAATCGTAGGTGTTGTTGCTGGCGGAGAGGATGAGCGCGCTCATGTTGTTGCCGGTCAGTCCCGCGATGGCCCAGGCCGAGAGCGCGAGGCCGTGTATCTTGCTGACGTTGTCCATGCCGTAGCGCGAGGACAGCAGGGCGGGCAGCGTTGAGAATCCGCCGCCGTAGCCGGCGTTGACGACGAGCAGCAGCGCCACGGCGATTGCGCCGAAGATGATTCCCCTGGGCCCGTTGGATATGCTGAAGGTGCACAGAGCGAGCAGCGTCGCGCAGATGCTCATAGTGAAGATTATCTTGTAGATGGTGTTCCTGTCGCGCATGTGGTCCGACAGCGTTGAGAAACCGATTCTGCCGAAAGCGTTGAGCAGCGCGGTGCAGGACGGCACGATGCTGACGATGGCGGCCAAAGCCAGGCTTCCGGCGAACGCGGTGCCGAGTATCTGCTTTTCATAGGATATAAGCGCGAGGCCGCAGTGTATGTTGATGTAGAACATCAGCCAGATGCCGATGAAAGCTTTGTTTTTGAACATGGACAGCGTTCTGAAACCGGTGGCGCTGGTGTCCTTTTCGACGTAGCCCGCCGGCTTCCTTATAAGGAAGTGTCCGAGCATCATCATGCAGAAATACACGCCGCCGAGGATGTAGAACATGGCGGAGATGCCGAGGCTGTTCTGAATGGCCTCCATGATGGGCGTCGCGATGGCCTTGGCAAGGCCGAAGCCCATTATAGAAAGTCCGGTTGCAAGGCCTTTCTGGTCGCTGAACCAGAGCATAAGCGTCTTGACCGGAGTCAGGTAGCCGATGCCGAGGCCGACGCCCATTATGCAGCCGTAAAATATGTAGATGCCGATGAGCGCGGCAACGCCGGAGGCGAACTGTATCACAAGGCCGGTGCCTAGCATGCCGACAGTGAAGCAGATGCACGCGAGAAGCGACGAGAAATGTATATTTTTCTCAACCATTCTGCCGGCGACTGCCGCGGACATGCCGAGAAAAAATATCGCCAGAGAGAACGCCCAGCCGACGGCAAAAGGCGACATGCCGATTTGGTCCGCGATGGCGGACTTAAAAGTAGACCAGCAGTAAACCGTGCCGATGCTGCAGTGTATCAACAAAGCCGGCACTGCGGCGCGCATCCATTTGTTTTCCAAAAAACTCATTGAAAAACAGCCCCCTTATTCTTTATCCCCGTAAAGTGAAAACAAAAAAGGACAGTGCCATTTATTTGAAAAAACGGCATTGCCCAGGCGGTCGGCATTATATGAACCCCGCCCCCCCGTGTTTTTTCACGTTCCGCCAGTAACAGGGCCATGTCCTTTGCAGTTGTTATCATACCAGAGTTTTTTTTGTATGTCAACAGAGAAAACCTCCATATCTTGTGCTTTTTGACTTAAAACAGCACAATATATATTGATATTTTGTTGACGAGCAATTGAGCCGACGGGCACCGGGAATCGCGCGGAAATAAAAAGCGGCGCCGCTTCCGCCGAAAGACGGACGCGGCGCCGCTTGTAAAGAGGGGTCTGAGGGGTAAGGGTATATATAAAAACGAAAAACGTTTTTATATTGGAATGAAAGCAGGCGTCAGTTGCCGTTTATGGTGCGCCTGACATAGGTCGTGTGGAGCAGCTCGTGAGCTTTCTCGGAGCCCGGAGCTCCGAGATACTGGGCGTAAAGCTCCTTGACGTCCGGATTTTCGTGAGATTTGCGCAGCGTGCTCGCCCGGTCTCGGCTGTAAAGCGCCTCTGCGCGTTTGGCACGGATATCGACGAAGTTACGGATGGAGTACGGCACCTGCGGCTGTCCTCCGCCGTTTACACAGCCTCCAGGACATGCCATGATCTCGACGAACTGATAGTCGGCTTCGCCGCTTTTGATGCGCTCGAGCAGCTCACCGGCGCATTTGAGGCCGGAGGCGACGGCGACCTTTATCTCCTTGCCGCCCAATTTGTACGAGGCTTCCTTTATGCCCGAAACACCGCGCACTTCCTTGAAATCGACGCTCTTCGCCGTCTTGCCGGTGATTAGCTCCGAGGCGGTGCGAAGCGCCGCCTCCATGACGCCGCCGCTGGCGCCGAAGATAACGGCCGCGCCGGTGCCGCTGCCGAGCGGGGAGTCGAATTCTTCGTCGGGAAGCTCGGCAAAGTGTATGCCCATGGTGTCTATCATGCGTCCGAGCTCGCGGGTTGTAAGGACGACGTCCACATCGGGAATATCGCCGCGGCCCTCGTCTGGACGGGTTATCTCAAATTTCTTGGCGGTGCAGGGCATGACCGAGACCATGAATATGTTTTTGGGGTCGACGCCCATCTTCTCCGCCCAGTAGCTCTTGGCCACCGCGCCAAACATCTGCTGGGGCGACTTGCAGGAGGAAAGATGGCCGAGCATATCGGGATAGTAGTGCTCGCAATAGCTGACCCAGCCCGCGCTGCACGAGGTTATCAGCGGGAGCTTGCCTCTGTTTTTGATGCGGCCGAGAAGCTCGGTGGCTTCCTCCATTATTGTGAGGTCGGCGCCGAAGGTCGTGTCGAATACCTTATCGAAGCCCATGCGGCGAAGCGCCGCGGCCATTTTGCCCTGGACGTCGGTGCCGACGGGCATTCCGAAGCACTCGCCAAGCGCGGCGCGCACGGCCGGAGCGGTCTGGACTAGGACGACCTTTTCGCTGTCGTTGATGGCGGCGAACACCTCTTTTGTATAATCCTTTTCGGTGAGCGCGCCGGTGGGGCAGACGGCAATGCACTGGCCGCAGTTTACGCAGCTTGTGCTGCCTAGCCCCATTTTGAACGCCGAGCCGATGTTTGTGCGGAAACCGCGGGCGTTGGCGCCTATGACGCCGATGTTCTGGACCTCTTTGCATACCGCGACGCAGCGGCGGCAGAGTATGCATTTGCTGTTGTCGCGTATCATGTGGGGTGCGGTAATGTCGGGAATGGCCGGGGTCTTAGCGCCGTCGTAGCGCGCTTCGTTGTCGACGCCGTATTTTTTGCACAGCGCCTGAAGCTCGCAGTTCCCGCTGCGCACGCAGCTAAGGCACGAGCGGTTATGGTTGGAGAGAATGAGCTGGAGCGTCTTACGGCGCGATTCGATAACGCGCGGAGTGTTGGTGAAAACCTCCATATTGGGGGCGATGGGATAGACGCAGGCGGTCACAAGCGTTTTCGCGCCCTTGACCTCGACAACGCAGATACGGCAAGCGCCTATCTCGTTTATCTTTCTCATGTAGCACAGCGTGGGTATGTCGACGCCAGCGATATTCGCAGCGTCTAGGATAGTGGAACCGGCGGGAGCGGACACCTCTCTGCCGTTGATTTTTATTGTTATGTTATCCATATTGCACTCCCTCCCTTATTCCTTGGAAATCGCGCCGAAGTGGCAGAGCATCATGCAGGAGCCGCACTTGACGCACTTGTTTACGTCGATGGAATGAGGCTTCTTGACAAGGCCGGATATCGCGTTCGCGGGGCAAGTTCTTGCGCAGAGCGTGCAGCCGCGGCACTTCGAGGGGTCGATGACGTAGTTGAGCAGATCCTCGCAGACCTTTGCGGGGCACTTCCTGTTGATGATATGCGCTTCGTATTCGTCCCTGAAGCAGCGGATTGTCGAGAGCACCGGGTTCGGAGCGGTCTGGCCGAGGCCGCACAGCGCGCTGTCCTTTATGTATTTGCAGAGTTCCTCAAGCTCACTGAGCGTGTCCATCGTGGCCTCGCCCTTCGTTATTTTGTCGAGCATCTCGTACATGCGCTTTGTGCCTATGCGGCAGGGCGTGCATTTGCCGCAGGACTCGTCTACCGTGAAGCCGAGGAAGAACTTGGCGATGTCCACCATGCAGGAATCCTCGTCCATGACGATCAGTCCGCCGGAGCCCATCATCGAGCCGATGGCAATGAGGTTGTCGTAATCTATCGGCACGTCCATATTGTCGGCGGGGATGCAGCCGCCGGAGGGACCGCCTGTCTGGGCCGCCTTGAACTTCTTGCCGTTCGGTATCCCGCCGCCGATGTCCTCTATGACCTCGCGGAGCGTCGTACCCATGGGAACCTCGACGAGCCCGGTGTGGCTTATCTTTCCGCCGAGGGCAAAGACCTTCGTGCCCTTCGACTTCTCGGTGCCTATCGACGAAAACCATTTCGCGCCGCGGTTTATTATCTGCGCGACGTTGGCGTAGGTTTCGACGTTGTTAAGTATCGTAGGCTTTGCGAACAGCCCCTTGACCGCCGGGAACGGGGGACGCGGGCGCGGCTCGCCGCGCTTGCCCTCTTTCGAGGTCATAAGCGCCGTCTCCTCGCCGCAGACGAACGCGCCGGCGCCGAGGCGAAGGCCGATGTCAAAATCGAAGCCCGAGCCGTAAATGTTTTTGCCGAGAAGTCCGTACTCGTGCGCCTGAGCTATCGCGGTGTTGAGGTGTGCGACAGCCATTGGGTACTCGGCGCGGACATATATATAGCCCTGACTCGAGCCTATCGCGTAGCCCGCTATCGCCATGGCCTCCAGCACCGCGTGGGGGTCGCCCTCGAGCACGGAGCGGTCCATGAACGCGCCGGGGTCGCCCTCGTCGGCGTTGCAGCAGACGTATTTCTGTACCTTGCCGCGGTCGCCGGAGGCAAATTTCCACTTTGTTCCGGTCGGGAATCCGGCGCCGCCGCGCCCGCGCAGGCCGGAGGCGCTTATCTCGTCGATGACGCCGTCCGGAGTCATCGACGCAAGGACCTTGCCAAGCGCCTGATAGCCTCCGCGGGCGATGTACTCGTCAATGTTTTCCGGGTCGATGACGCCGCAGTTGCGAAGTACGATGCGTTTTTGTCTGGCGTAAAACGGCACGTCCTCGAGATATGTGACCGGCGCCGTATCGTCGAGATCCTTTGCGCTTTCGACGCACGTGAGCGTATATTTGCCGAGAGCCTTGCCCTCCTTAAGGTGCTTGACCGCGACTTCGGTTATCTTCGCCGTGTCCATCAGAACGTACGTGACTTTGGGCTGGCCGGGCGCCATTACCTCGACAATGGGTTCGTACTGGCAGAGGCCGATGCATCCCGTCTTGACTATTTCGATGTTTTTAAGCCCGAGGTTTATGACAGTGGCCTTCAGCGCAGCCATAACGTTTCCCGCGCCCGAAGCCATGCCGCAGGTTCCCATGCCGACTATGACGCGAATTGTGTTCGCGCCCTCGGGACGGGCCCCGACTGTGTCCTTGAGCTTTTGCTGCATTTCCTTTATCTGTTCAAGAGATTTCATATCGTCTTCCTCCCAACGTCAGCGGTTTCTGTATTTGGCAAGTATACCCTCGAGTTGGTCGGGTTCCACGCGCCCGTAGACGTCGTCGTCCACAAGCATGACGGGGGCGAGGCCACAGGCTCCGACGCAGCGGCAGTCGTCGAGGGAAAACAGCCCGTCCGGAGTGCACTCTCCGGTCTCTATTCCAAGCATATCCTTGAGCTTGCTGAGTATCTGCCCGGAGCCCTTGACGTAACAGGCGGTCCCGAGGCATACCGAAATGCGGTGCCTTCCCTTAGGGTAAAGGTTGAACATTGAGTAAAACGTGGCGACGCCGTATATCTCCTCAAGCGGATGGCCGGTCGCATCCGATATCATGGTCTGAACCTCAATGGGAAGATAGCCGTATATCTCCTGAGCCTTCTGCATTATCGGCATTAGCGAGCCCTGCTGATTCCGGAGAGAATCGATGACTTTCATCAGTTCCTTTTTCTGCTCCTCGGTCCCGCTGAATACCGATACGGTAGTAGTTTCCGCCATTTGCAACCATTCCTTTCAAAAAACAAACAAATAATTAACAAACGAATCCTTGATATTTGTAGCACAAAAATGCGCATAATTGCAATATCCGTACAGAAATTGCAACTATTTGGGAAAAATAGTCGTCAAGCATTTCACAATAAGCGGCATTTTACGTTGCATTTGCTACCAAAACAGCCTATAGTTGAAAAAACTGGAGAACGCGGAGGTCGATAAACATGAACGGAATACAGACAAAAAACAGCTTCCTTCAGGACACGGAGCTTTTCAGGGGCATGTATCCGGCCGAAATAGACAGAATGTGCACGCTTTTGCAGTTCGGCGCGGCGACGTACCCTGAGGGAGCCGTGCTCATAACCGAGGGTTTACCGATACGGCGTTTTGGAATAGTCGCGGCTGGTACGGTGCGTGTGTCGATGGCGGCGGCGGACGAAGGGCGGCTGACGCTGACCGACGTCACCCAGGGCTCGGCCTTTGCCGAGTGCCACGCTTTTCTTGGAACGGAGGAGAGCCCCATACGGGCCGCGGCGCTGAGCAGTTGCTCGGTGTTCTGGTTTGAAGCGTTTTTGCTCCGCAACCCGGATTTTCGCAACGACGTGGCTTTCTCGCGGTTTTCTGTGAACTACATGGCTTTCATGGCGCGGCAGAGCCTCGCTTTCAACGACAGAATCCAGGCGTTGTCGAGAAAGACGCTCCGCGAAAAGTTGAACGCTTATTTTTCCCGGGAAATACTGCGGCAAAGGTCGCGGGATATACGTGTTGATATGGACAGAAACGAACTGGCCGATTACCTCGGCGTCGACCGCAGCTCGCTTTCGCGCGAACTTGCGCGCATGAAGCGCGACGAGCTGCTGGATTACGAAAGGAATCATTTTGTGATACGCTGAACCGTTCAGCGCACGAAAAAAGAGGGGCGCTGCCGTTTTGGCAGCGCCTCTCTGCGCCTATGTCGGGACGTTATTCCGCTTCCTTGTGGGGCTGCTTTTCGACGTCGTCCGCGACGCCCTCAAGCCAGTCTCCTTTGAAATCCTCAATTTTTCCCGCGTCGACGAGCGAGGCGAGAGCGGGGTCTATGGGCATCTTCGCCAGCAGGCTGAGGCCGTGCTTTGCGGCAGCCTTCTCGCTCTGCCCCTCGCGTCCGAAGACGGATATCTTCTTTCCGCAGTCGGGGCAGACGACGTAGCTCATGTTCTCGACTATGCCGAGGATGGGGATGTTCATCATCTCGGCCATCTTGACGGCCTTCTCGACTACCATGGACACAAGCTCCTGAGGCGAAGCGACGATGATAACGCCGTCGAGAGGGATGGACTGGAACACGCTCAGCGCAACGTCGCCCGTTCCGGGAGGCATGTCGACGAACATATAATCCACGTCGCCCCAGTTGACGTGCGTCCAGAACTGGGTAACCGTGCCGGCAATTATTGGGCCGCGCCAGAGCACGGGCTCGGTCTCGTCGCGAAGCAGCAGGTTTATGGACATGATGGAAATTCCGTCCTTTGATTCGGCGGGGAAGAGCTCCTCACCGTTGCTTTTCGCCATTTCGGAGATGCCGAAGGTCTTGGGAATGGATGGGCCTGTGATGTCGGCATCCATTATCGCGACCTTGTATCCGCGGCGTCGCATAATGACGGCCAGCTGGCTCGTTACCATGGACTTGCCGACGCCGCCCTTGCCGGACACCACGCCGATGACTTTCTTGACGCTGCTGTGTTCGTTGAGCTTCTCGATAAGATCGCGCTCGGCGCATTCCTCGCCGCAGGATGAACAGTCGTGTGTGCAATCGCTCATAGTTGATAACTCCTTAAAAATATTCAGACGTTCCGCTTTTTGTAGTTATAATGTTGGGACAAGTATCTTGCGGCGCAGACTATAAGCGCTACGACGCCGGCGAGCAGCACAAGGTTTATTATTGTCCAAATCATGTAAACGTTCAAACGGCCCGGCTCCTTTCGTGTTCGTATATCACAGTGTTATTATATTCGCGTTTTGATATTTTTCAAGATATGTCTTCTCGCGCGTCTGGCAGGTGAACAGAAGTATCTGCCGCTCATTCGCGGCTTCCATTAGATAATCGAGTGCGCGTTTCATGCGCGTATCGTCAAAATTCGTAAGCGCGTCGTCGAGGACGAGCGGCACGTGTTTATCCGCGGGAAGCACCATGTCGCATATAGCGAGGCGCACCGCGAGATAGAGCTGGTCGGCGGCGCCCTGGCTCAGAAGCAGGGAGGAGCGGAAGACCGGGTCGTCGGCTTCCTCGGCCGAGGCGGCCATCGTGCGGTCGAGCAGGACCTTGCCGTAGCGGTTGCCGGTCAGCGCGGCGAGTATCTCGCCCGCGCGCTTGCCGAGCGCCGGCGAAAAGCGGCTCTGAAGCTCGGCGTTTGCGCCGTCGAGGTCCTCCATAGCCATAGCTATCGCGCTGTATTCGTCCTGCGCGGTCCCGCGTTTTTCAAGAACTATGTCAAGTCTTGCGCTGAGCTCCGGCAAATCACCTATGGCGGACATGCGCCCCGCGACCGTGTCGAGCAGGCTGTGCGCGCTCTGTATGGAGGCCATAGCGTCAGTCAGTGCGGCGGCCAACTCCGCGCGGCTCTCTGCGGGGCGGGTGAGCGCGAGTTCCTCGTCGGTGAACGGGGTCTCGTCGCTCGCGCTCTCACGGAGCGTTTCATAGCGCAGCAGCTTTTTCTCCGCGTCGAGCGAGAGCGCGGAAAACTCTCTACGCCGGGCTATCGCGCTCTCGAGCGCGGCCACGGCCTCGTTCATGGATTTTATGTCGCCGCTGAAAAGCCGCACCTGCGCCATTATCTCGTCGGCGGCGCGGTCGAGAGCTTCGTTTTTCACGCGCAGGTCTGCTGCGAGCCTGTCCTCCTCGGCCTTGAGCGCTTCGTATTCGGAGTATTGCTTTTCGTATTCTTCTGCCTTGCCGGAAACGTCCTCCGGCGTCGCCACACCGAAGGCGGCCAGAGTTTCCTCCGCCTGCGCCGCATATTTTTTTCCTCCGGCGCTTCTCACTGCGAGGCCGATGATCGCCATAACGGCGGCGGGTATTGCGCAGTACCAGTACGGCTGAACAAGATACCAGCATATCGCTGCCCCGGCGGCTGCGCCGAGAGCGGCAAGCAGGATCACCGCCGCGGCGGAAAGTCCCCGCTTTGATTTAAGCGCGTTGTATTTTGAAACGGCGTCGTCGGCGCGCGCGCGGGCTTCCGCACCTGTGCAGCCGGAGAAAACGGTTTTCAGGAGCTCCGCTCGCGCCTGTTCCGTTTTCGGCTTCGCCTGCTCAGTCTGCGCCTCTGCGCGGCGTACGGCGACCTGCGTCGTCACCATGTTAGCCGACGCAAATTTGAGCCGCGCGAGCTGCTCGTCGGACGGTATGCCGTCCGCCTCCAGCGCGCGTGCGTACTCGTCGGCCGCGGCCTTCACGCTCTCCGCTCCGGCCTTCGCCGCAAACAGGGCGCGCTTGGCGTCGATTACATCCATTCTGTCGTGCAGTGCGAGCTTGCCGGAGCATGCGTCGCGCTTTTCCTCGAGCGCCGGCAGCGTTTCACTCGCCGCGTCGGACTCGAACTGGAAGTTTTTGATTTTTTCCATATCTGTGCGGATGCTTTCCGCCTCGGCGTCAAGCTGAGGAAGGATGCCCGTCTTATTGTGCCTCCGCCGGTTCAGCTGGTCCTTGAGCCGCTTGTAGGCCTCGGAATAGGACGTGTCCTCCTCGCCCGAGGAGATGAGCGCGGCGATGCGGCGCTCCAGCTCCGCGTCCTGATCTATGACGAGTCCGCTCTGACGGATAAACGCGCTGCGCTCAAACACCTCGCGCGGTACGCCGGTCAGCGTCTCGCCCGCGTCCTGGGCGCTGAGCCACGGCACCTGCTCCGCCGTTCCCGAAAATGACGCGAAAAAGCGCCCCATCGGCGCTCCGGCGCGCACGGTGTCGCGGATCATAGTTATCTCACTGCCCTCCGCTTCGCAGTCGAGCCGGCCGTGCATGGCCTTGCCGTTCCAAGGCGCGAAGCGGTTCTTGTCCGCCAAAGCGCCGCGCTCGCGGGTGGAAAGCCCGTACAGTATGGTGCGTATGAACGCCGACCAGGTGGACTTGCCCGCCTCGTTCGGCGCGGTTATGAGGTTCAGACCGTCGTTTAAGTCGAGCGTTTTGTTGTCAAGACAGCCAAAAGTGGCCGTCAGCGAGCGGATTATCATAAGGCTCCTCCGTTTGTATTTATCAATAAGGTATAGCAAACGACGCAAAGCGCCAGCCGTCTGAAGTTTTCTCCATCTTTATCGGATAGTCCTGTGTGTACTCCTGCGCTTCTATCCAATCGCCGTTGTCATCTAAAGGCGCGTAGTGTCCTGTCATGTTGAAGACTATCTCCGTGTCGCTGCGGCTGACGAGAGCGTAAGCCACAGACATATATTCAATGTTGCTGCCCCGGTCGGCCTCCAGGGACCAGAGCTTGCCGTCCCGCTCGATGAGCCCCGGAGCATCTCCGCCGCAGGCGAGCAGCTCGTCGCAGTAATCGTCGGTGAACACAGCGTGCATGGCGGTAATAAAGTCGTCGTAGGTATCGAAGCCCGTGTCGAGGTCATAGACAAGATCCCAGTCGTAGTCCTCCTGCGGCACCTCGACAGTCGTGTCGCAGTCGTGTATATACCCGGTGCTGCAGCCTCCGAAGCCGTCGTACATACGCCATGCGGCCTCAAAAAGCTGCGTCTGATCTTTAGTCAGCAGGTCGCCGTAAGGCGGAAGCGCGGCAAGCTCGGAGGGCGCGCCGTACTGCCACTCGGGCATGAGCGCCATAGCGTCGGCGCCCTCCGTGCTCTGCGTGCCCTCTGTGCTCTGCGTGCTCTGCGGCTGCGCGCCGCAGGAGGCGAGCGCGAAAACTAGCAGCGGTATCATAATCAATGTTTTGAAACGCATCTTTATTTCTCCCCCCAAAGCTTCTCCCCCCAAAGCTGTTATTTTAATGTATTATAGCATGCATATAACGCCTTGTCTAAGACCATCGACAGACAACGGAAATTTTCCGTAAAATTCCGGTTAAAAGTTCTTGACAACGCGCATTCTAAGTGCTAATCTATAAAAGCTGTCCGCGAGAGTGGGAACACGATGAGAGCGGAAAGCGGCCACAGAAAGAAGCGAAAGTCGAGGAAAAAAGTACTTGACAGGGAAGCTTCCGAGTGGTAATATAGATAAGCTGCTCTGAGAGA
>JAYFRC010000078.1:0-2609 GCA_034926415.1 Oscillospiraceae bacterium | reverse complement strand
CGGAGTCCATCGAGCAGCGTCTTTTCATGGATATTGGAATCGGAGTAGTGCATGAATACGCAGGGGTCCATGTCCCCGTTGGCGTTGATATGGAGATAGCGCTTTCCGCCTGCGATGCAGCCTCCTACATACTGGCCGTCGTTGAAGAAGTCGAGCGTGAACAGCGATTTCTTGTAGCGGAAATCGCGGACGGTGTGATACATCCACTCGCGCTGCTCCGAGTTAAGCATCAGCGAGGGAACGGCGTCCACACCGACCGGCATATACGCGAAGAACCAGCAGAACTTTGCGCCCCACTCTATCATCTGGTCGTAATATTCGCTGCTGCATATCGTCTTGACGTTTTCACTAGTTGTGCATGCGGAAATGCCGAACGGCAGGTTCTTTGCCTTGAGCCTGTTCATCGCGGCGACGACCTTCTTGTACGTTCCCTCGCCGCGGCGCGCGTCAGTGGTTCTCTCATCGCCCTCAACGCTGACGACAGGCATAAAGTTGCAGACCCTCAGCATATCGTCGGTAAACTTATCGTCGAGCAGCGTACCGTTCGTAAATGACATGAACTCGCAGTCGCTGTGCTTTTCACAGAGCTTGATTATATCGTCCTTGCGTACGAGCGGCTCGCCACCGGTGTATATGTACATATAGCAACCGAGAGCCTTTCCCTGCTCCACTATGCTGTCTATATCGTCAAATGAGAGGTTGAGCTTGTTGCCGTACTCCGCGGCCCAGCAACCCTTGCAGTGAAGGTTGCAGGCAGAGGTCGGATCGAGCAAAATGGCCCAGGGAATATTGCAGCCGTACTTTTCACGGCATGCGTCCTGAGTTTCCCAACCGATTATACTCGCGTTTAGGAAAAAGTTTGTAAATGTGGTCATGAGGACATTTTTGTCCACATTCGTCAGGATATCCATGATAAGCCTATACCAGTTGTTGTCCTTATCGTCGACGACCATGTGGAAATAGCGCCTCTGAGTTGCAAAGCTTCCGCGAGAAAACCTGTCGACCCAGTTTAGCAGCTTAGGAAGATTTGCAACAGGGTCCTTCTCAAGATAGCCTATTGCCTGCTCTATCCCGATCTTTTTCAGACTGTTAGGTATCTTCATAAAAATTTCTCTCCTTTAAAGTTGAGCTTCAGGCGTGCGTTCCTACACGCCTGAATCTCAGTTTGCATATTCCATTATTTATTGATTATAGATTCGATTTTGCTTGTTTTCAAGACGAAGTTCGCCGCATTTGATGGTAAATATGCAAAAATATTTGTGCAATTTCTCTCAAAGTGTGTAAATAAGTAACAAAAAACGGCCTGAACACCTTTAGGTTCAGGCCGTTGCATTCAGTTTTTGTAGGTTCTTATAATATTCTGAGCTATCTCCGCCTTTGTGCAGCGAAGATCCATGGCCTGTTTTTCCATATAGTGGTGCGCGCTGTCCTCGTCCATTTTAAGGCACTGCATTAGGACGCTCTTCGCCCGGTCTACGAGCCGCATATCCTGTATCTTCTTCTGGAGCTTCATATTTTCCTTCTGGAACATAACAAGTCTTGTCTCCATAGCCGAGACCATGCGGACGGTATGCTGAAATATCGTACGGCTTACGGGCGTTCCGATGACGAAAACACCCGAGGATTCGACCCTGGCGCTTATTTCGTCGAGATGCTCCGCCCTTACCAGCAGTATAACACCCGCGGTGGTGGACTCGGAAACATGCGCCGCGAGCTCGGCTCCGTGTTCGTCGCGCAGAGGCGCGCTTATCACTACTATGTCGAACCGCTGATCCTCGAGAAGCCTGCGCGCGTCTCCGCCGTTCGTGACAGTCACCTGCACGCGGACGCCTGATTCGCCGAGCAGAGCGCTTATGCTCTGCGCGCTTTTATCGGCGCTTGAAACTATAAGTGCGCTTTCCAAATCCCATCACCCCTTTCAGTTTTCATCCGAAACGGGGTCACAGAAATCTGAAATAGTGATCGTGCTCGAAATCCGACTTTTTGCGCGCCGTTGAATAGCCTTCTATGGCATCCGTTTCACGGGAGAGGAAATTTGCCAGGACTTCCTTGCCGACGCATGTCTTAACGAACTTGCTCTTGGACGCGGCGGCGACAGCCTGCTTCAGCGTAGAAGGAATCCTGCCCACGTTCTTTTCCATAATCGGAAGGGTGAGCTCGTGCTCTATTCCGTCCAGGCCCGCGCGTATGAGCAGCGCGTAGACAAGATGGGGGTTTATCGAAGGGTCGAGCGCAGTAAGCTCCATGCGTCCGTGTATGCCCTTTATCGCGGGTATGCAGACAGAGTATGTCCCTCTGACGTTCGACCATCCGAGGACGCGTTTGCTGTCCTCGCTGAAAGAGTTGGTGCTTGGCTTTAAAAACGCAGTAAGCTCCGGCAGCTTTTCCAGTATACCGGTGACAAAACTGCACGCCTCGGGCTCGAGCATCTTATCGTCGAAAATATTCTTTCCGTCCTTGTATATCTCGATATCAAGCGTCAGCATATTGGATTTTCCGGTCGGCAGAGGCTTCGGCATGAATGAGGCGTAAAGTCCGCTGGAAGCCGCGTTCTGCTTTACGACCGACTTGAAGGTAACAAAATTGTCCGCCGCAGACAGCGCGTCGCT
>JAYFRC010000096.1:0-11910 GCA_034926415.1 Oscillospiraceae bacterium | reverse complement strand
GCATGACGATAATTGTACGGTAGCCGCGCGCCGCCGCGACGGAGGCGAGGCCTATGCCGGTGTTACCGCTCGTCGGCTCGATAATTACGGAGCCGGGCTTGAGCAGCCCGCGTCTCTCGGCGTCGTCTATCATTGCCTTGGCGATGCGGTCCTTGACGGAGCCGGCGGGATTGAAGTATTCGAGCTTGGCGAGGATTTTGGCCTTGAGAGCGAGCTCCTTTTCGATGTGCGTGAGCTCAAGCAGGGGAGTGCGGCCGACAAGCTGGTCGGCGGAGGTATATATATTTGACATTTCTATTTTCTCCTTTTCGGTAATTATTTATTTAATAAATTTACGCGGACGCGCGAACTACATCGCAGGAACGCCGCCGGAGAAAACCGTTTCATCATAATGACCGCCTTCTTATCTTACCGCCTCGAAGCCGCGGGCGAGGTCCGAGATTATGTCGTCTATGTGTTCGGTGCCTATCGAAAGCCGCACGGTGTTCGGCTTTATGCCACAGGCGAGCAGCTCCTCGGGCGAGAGCTGGGAGTGCGTCGTGGAGGCCGGATGTATGACGAGGGATTTGACGTCCGCGACGTTTGCAAGAAGAGAAAAGAGCTCGAGACTCTCGGTGAATTTTTTCGCCGTTTCCGCGCCGCCGCGTATCTCAAATGTGAAGATGGAAGCAGCGCCGTTCGGGAAATATCCGTTGTACAGCTCCCTCTGCCGCCCCGTAGAGAGCGAGGGATGGTTGACGCGCTCGACCTGAGGGTGGTTTTTGAGGAAGGCGACGACCTTGAGCGCGTTTTCAACGTGCCGCTCAACGCGAAGCGACAGGGTTTCAAGCCCCTGAAGCAGCAAAAACGAATTGAAGGGCGATATGACCGCGCCCTGGTCGCGCATCAGCGTTGTGCGGAGCTTGGTTATATAGGCTAGGTTTCCCGCAGCCTGCGTGAACACCACGCCGTGATAGGAGGGGTTCGGGCGGCTCAGGCCGGGGAAGCTGTCATTTTGCGCCCAGTCGAATTTTCCGCTGTCGACAACAACGCCGCCCATGACCGTACCGTGCCCGCCGATAAACTTTGTCGCCGAGTGCACGACTATGTCGGCTCCGTGCTCTATGGGGCGGAGCAGAAACGGCGTCGCAAACGTGTTGTCGACTATGAGCGGTATGCCGTGTGCGTGCGCGACGGCGGCTATGGCCTCAATGTCGATGACGTCGGAGTTAGGATTTCCGAGCGTCTCGGCGTAGAGCAACTTTGTGTTGGGCTTTATCGCCGCTTCGAAATTTTCGGGCGCCGACGGGTCGACGAATGTCACGCCCAGCCCCTGCTCGCGCAGGGTGTTGGTGAACAGGTTGTATGTCCCGCCGTACAGATTCGCGGAGGAGACTATATGGTCTCCGGCGACCGCAATATTCTGCACCGCGTAGGTTATGGCCGCCGCACCGGGGGCCGTCGCGAGAGCGCCCGCGCCGCCCTCGAGCGCCGCCATGCGTTTTTCAAACACGTCGGAGGTCGGGTTCATAAGCCTTGTGTAGATGTTCCCGGCCTCGGTCAGACCAAAGCGGCCGGCCGCCTGCGCCGAATTCCTGAAAACGTAGGAGGTAGTCGCGTATATAGGCACTGCGCGCGCGTCCGTGGCCGGGTCTGGAGTTTCCTGCCCGACGTGGAGCTGAAGTGTTTCAAATTTATATTTTTTATTGCTCATAATAATTTTCCTTCCTTTTTTCGTCGTATGTGTTTGTACATATTTGGCTTTTCAACACATTCGCCCGAACCGGAAGTTCGACCTTAGCAGCGCTTCGAATTTATTGGTCATCGCAAAACCCACCAATCAAGTATGTTGGTTGGATTATAAGCCTATAAGACTACCATGTCAATAGGGAATACAAAGTATTTTGTGCGGAGTGCTGTATTTTTCCGGCTAAAAAACAAGACCGCTCCCTGTGAGGGGGGAGCGGTCTTTATAAAAGAGGCTATTTGTCCGGCGTATAATTTTTGTCTTCGGCGTTCGGGTTTTGGCCTTCGCGGCTTTCATCGTCGTACGCGGCGGGAAGCCCGGCGCCTTGTACGCCGTTTTCGCCGGGGGCGGCTTTGTCGGCTCTGTGGGCGGCGAGCGTTTCCGCCACGGCGCGGCTGACGCGCGGCGTCGGCGCGCTGTGCCAGTGGAAGCTGGTTTTGGCAAACACGGGCTCGCAGACGCACAGTATCGCGGGCATAACGAAGATGCTCATTAACGCGGAGATGAGAGCGCCGCGGGCAAGCATGGCGCAGATGCTGCTTATTATCTCAACGTCGGATATTATGCTGACGCCGAAAGTCGCGCTGAACATGACGAGGGAGCTCGTGATTATTGAGGCGTCGGAGGTGGTGGCGGCGATATGCGCGGCCTCATGCCTGTCGCGGCCGTTGCGTATCTCCTCGCGGAATCTGGTCGACATCAGTATAGCGTAGTCGACGGTCGCGCCCAGCTGTACGCAACCAATTATCGTGGGCGAGACGAAGGGTATCGTCGTGCCGGTAAAATATGGTATGCCCTGATTGATGAATATCGCCAGCTCTATCGTCAGCACCAGCGCCGCCGGGACGGTCAGCGACTGGAACACTATCGCGATGATTATGAAGATGGCGGCAATGGAGATGTAGTTCGTGACCTTGAAATCGACGGCGGCGGTGGCGATAAGATCGTCCGTCAGCGCGGCCTCGCCCGTTATATACGCGCCCGGGTCGTATTTCTTGACTATGCTCTCGAGCGAGTCGAGCTGCGTTGAGACTGCGTCGGTGGCGGCGGAGTACTTTGAGTTTATCATCATCAGCTGGTATCCGCCCTGCTTTAATATGTTGCGGATATCGTCGGGGATAAAGAAATCGGGTATGCCGTCTCCGACGAGCGAATGATAAGATATGACGGACGTCACCCCGCCGACGTTTCTTATCTGCGCCTCCATATCGTTCATATCTGAATTTGATATGTCGTCGTCGAGCAGTACGAAATGTGATGTTGCCATATCGTAATCGCTTTTGAGCTTGTTGTTGGCGACGATGGAGGGCATATCCTGCGGAAGCGACTGGTCGAGCTTATAGTAGACCTGCGTGTGCGACTGGGCGTAGAGCGCGGGTATGAACAAAAGAACGAACATCACGACAAAGACGACGCGGTGCTTTACGACGAAGGAGTTGACCCTTGAAAAGCTCGGGATTATCGTTTTGTGGACGTGGCGCCTTATAGGCTTGTCGAAGATGAGCAGCAGCGCGGGCAGCACGAAAATGACGGTCAGAACGCCGAGGGCGACACCCTTTGCCATGACGATGCCTATGTCCTTGCCGAGGGTGAGCTGCATGAAGCACAGCGCGATGAAACCGGCTATCGTCGTCAGCGAGCTGCCGGTCAGCGACTGGAACGCGGCGACTATGGCGCTCGCCATCGCGTCGCGGTTGTCGGCGTGTTTTGGCAGCTCCTCGACATAACGCCGGTAGAGGAATATCGAATAGTCCATCGTGACGCCGAGCTGAAGTATGGCGGCGATGGCCTTTGTTATATACGATATCTCGCCGAGGAATATGTTTGTGCCGAAGTTATAGAGTATCGCCATGCCTATGCTGAGCAGGAACACGAAGGGCAGCACCGACGACTCGAGCGTCAGCAGCATGGCCGCCAGCGACAGCGCGACCGCGAGGCCTATATATATCGGAAGCTCCCTGTCCACAAGGTCGCGGGTATCCTTGACGACAACGGAGAACCCGGCGAGAAAGCATTTCTCGTTGCAAAGCGAGCGTACCTGCCCTATGGCGTCCATCGTCTCATCGGAGGCGCCGGGCTTGTCATACTGGATTATCATCATCGTCGAGTCGCCGGAGTAGAACACGTCGCGCATATTCGCGGGGATGAAATCGGTGGGTATCTGTATACCGACGAGGTTCGATATCCAAACGGCGTTGCTGACGCCGGGTACGTCCTGTATTTCTTTAAGCAGGTTGTTGGTGTAGGCGGAGGGCATATTTTCGACGATGAGCATACTTGTCGCCGCGTCCTCGAAAGGCTCCTCGAGCAGCTTTTCTCCCTGTGTCGATTCGAGGTCGTCCGGAAGGTATGTCAGTATATCGTAGTTTATCCGCGTCGCGACGTAGCCGAGCAGCGAGGGGATGAGCAGAAGAAGGGCTATGACCACAACGAGCTTCGGCTTCCTCGTCAGAGCATGCGCAATTTTTTGAACCAAAAACAACACCCTCCAGCCTTAAATAAGATGCGTGAAGTCGTGCCAGATATCCTTGAACATCTGGAGGAAACGGCTGCCGAATGTTCCGTTGTCCGAGGCGGAGGACGAGGAAGAATCGCTGTCTGCGACGCCGACGGATTTTATCTCCTGCGTGCGTATGAGCATCTGCACGCTTATCGGCGCGGCGTTCTGCTCCGACGTCAGCGACTGCGTCTCGGCATCGGGATCCATGTTAAGCAGATTGTTCTGCTTGCCGGTGTATTCGTTCCATGTGTTGTCGATAAGGCTGGTGATGTCGTTTTTCGCGGACTTGACGCCGTTCACGCTGTTCATGCTGCGTGCCGCCTGACGCAATGTCGCGGAAAGGCCGGCAAGCGTTTCCTGCGTGCCGCTGTCTATCTTTTCCCCCGACTTTTTGACGAGCGCCTCAAATGCCGTCAGAAAACTGTGGGTGTCGCTGACCGTGGTCGTAACGGAGCCTATGAGCGTTTTTGTATCCTCGAGCGCGGACTTGAGGTCGGGCTCGTATTCGTTTATCTGGGAATTGAGCGTGTTGGCCTCGGTTATGAGCGTTTCGGCCTTGTTGAGCACGGAATCTCCGAGGTCTATGAGGTCGCTCATATCGCCAGCGGTCGTCGACGTAAGCGCGGCGAGAGAGGTCAGATCGCCGGTCAGGCCGTTCGTGCCGAGCGTGTCACAGAGCGAGGTCATGTTGGCGAGAAGGCCGGTCTTCGATTCGTCGTAAAGCGTGACGAGGGACGTGCCGCTCGTATAATAGGTGGGCGCGGCTGCGGTTATCGTGCCGAGCACGGCCGCGCTGTCGCCCCCCGCGGCGACGCCCGTCTGATAATCGCTTAGCATCAGCATCGCGGCGGCGAACTCGCTCTCGTTCATCGTGTCTGATAGGGAAGCGGAGCTCTCGCCGGAAGCGGGCTGCACCGCGGATTCGTATATAGTCGCAAAGAGCTGCGCCTTGGCGTAAGCCTCCGTAACTCCGGCGTAGGTCGTCGGGTCGGCGGCCTCTGCCGCCTGCGCGTACGCGGCGCTGGGGAAGCTGGTGTAAACGGTGTAAAGCTTCTGCGCGTTCGCGGCCGCGTCGGCCTGGGATGTGCCCCCGGCCATCTGCGCCGCGATCATGAATTCGGTGAAGCTGAGCTCGTCTCCGCCGCCCACTCCGTAATATAGCGTCTCAAGGCTTTTAGCCTTTTCGAGAGCTTCGCTTACCTCGGACATCGTCATGCCCTGAACGGACAGCTCCTGCGCGCCGCCGCCCGTACCGACTCCGAGCTTGAGCTCGGCGAGCAGGGGAGTAAGCCCGGCGAGATTCGTTTTCAGCGCGGCTATGTCGGTACCGAGCGTTACAAGGTCTTTCCTCATGCCGGACGAATTGCTCGTTCCGGCGAGAGACTTTATGCTGTTAAGGTCTGTCTGTATCGTGTCCATATTCGTCTCGACGTCATAGATGTCGTCCTTGAGCGACTGGACCGTCTTGTTAACGGAGTTGAGCGAAGCCGTGACGTCGTCCGCGGCTTTCTCCGCGGTGTCGATATGCCCCGACGCCTTGCCGAGAGAATCGTTTAGCCCGTCGAGATCGCCGAGCACCTTGTCGGCGCTGTCGTAGACGTCGCCCGCGCTGTCCGAGATGTCGCCGCGCGCCTCGTTGAGCTTGTCGAGCCCGTCGGCCGTCGCGTTGAGGCTGCCGCTCATATTTGAAAGCGAGTTGAGCAGGGTATCGATGCTGCTGTTGAGCTCATCGTAGGAGTCCTCGATTTCAGCTTCCTTGTCCTTGAGCTCCTTGATGCTGCTTAGCTGCGACAGCGTCGCGGGCGCGAGCAGAAATGTCAGCCCGCCGAACGAGAAATCGTTGCTTCCGACGCTGATGGTGAAATGTTGCTCCTCGCCGGGCAGCACGGCAAACATCACGACGCGAAGGTTTCCGAGCAGCTGCACCTGCCCGCCGTCGGCGGTGAGGGACAGTATGTCGTCCTGATTGAACGCGGCCATAGCCTCGAGCGTATAGTTGTTTCTTGCGTAATCGCTGGCGCTTTCGTTGGGCACGGCGTTGATATGTATATCTACGACGCCCGTGGCTCCGGCAAGATCCTCAGCTCTGGCAGGTACGCCGTTTAAGTCGTAGGAGACCGACAGCGTCCATGGCATGGCCTCAAACGGCGCGGAGGTTTGCCCCTCGAAATAGAAGTGTTCGGGCGACTTGTCAAAGGCAAACGTGGTCTTTCCGCCGTCGCGTTCCGGCGCGGTCGAATCGGTCAGATTGACGACCTCGTCGTATGTGCCGTAATCGGTAAGGGAGGTCGCGCCGTTCATTGTGTAGCTTTTGACGACGCTGCCCTCAGTCAGGTTGCCGTAGTAGTCGAGCGTCGCGTAGTACGCCTCGTCATAAGTCGCGTGCACGCCGTCGTCTATTTTTTCCGCAGCCATGGCCGGCACGCACGATGCCGCCATCGCTCCAGCCAGCACCAGAGCCGTAGCTCCGCGAGCTTTCTTTTTCGCGTTTTCAGAACGAAAAATGCGTTCCATATAAATTTCTCCTCCCGTTTGCTGTTAGACTAATGTCGAATTAGATACAAATAGTAGCTTTATCAACACACAAATATATTATAAACAAGTGTTGCTTTTTATAACAGAGCCTATTATAATGACCTCACACGGGAAAAGCAATAGATATTTTTCAACAATTGTCTATTACTTGACATTTCTCAAATTCAGTATAAAATATTAAAATAGCTGCGGAGGGGGTGTGAGCATGCGTCAGGATACCGAGGACAGACGCGCAAGACGTTCTAAAAGAATGCTAAAACAGGGGCTTTCAGAGCTTTTGCGCGAAAAAAAGTTCAATAAGATATCTGTCAAAGAGATTACCGAGCGCATGGATATGAACCGCGGAACGTTCTATCTACACTATCCGGATACGCACGCGCTGCTGGAAAGTCTCGAGAGCGATATGCTTGCGGACGCGCAGAAGATGATAGACGAATATCTGCCGGAAGTGGACGGGACGACGCTCCAGCCGGTTTTTGAGCCGGTTCTCGACTATATAGTGGAACATAAGGACATATGCCTCGCGCTGTTTACGGACAATTCCGCCGGCGCGTTCGTTGAAAAGCTGTACGACCTCATCTACAGAAACTGTGCCGATGCTATACGCGCAAAGTACCATTCAGGCTCCGACGAGCAGCTTTCCTATCTCGTAAGCTTCATAACCTACGGTCTCATCGGCCTTATAAAGGGCTGGTTCGACGGGAATATGAAGAGGACAAAGGCCGATGTGGTCGCCATGGCGGACAAGCTGGTGGACGGCTCGTGCACGAGATTCCTGTCCGAGTAAAGACAATGATAAAAGACCCGCTTCTTTGAAGCGGGTCTTTTTCATGTGTTATTTTTCTTTCGGTTGGGGATACTCATAGAGCTTGCCGAGATAATTTTGCATGACGACCTTGTCGTCCCCCATTGATACGATGTACTCCGGGTTCATCGGCACCTTGCCTCCGCCGCCCGGCGCGTCTATCACGAATTTTGGCACGGCGAAGCCCGATATGTTTCCCGTCAGCTCCCGGATAATGTTTATGCCCGTGCGTACGTCGGTCCTGAAATGCTGGAGCCCCTCGCTCAGGTCGCATTGATATAGGTAGTAGGGGCGTATCCGCGCCTTGACGAGCTTCAGCAGCAGCGCTTTCATCGTCGCGGTGCTGTCATTTATCCCCTTGAGCAGCACGCTCTGGTTCCCGAGCGGGATGCCCGAGTCGATTATCATGCCGCAGGCGCGTATCGAAGAGCCGGTCAGCTCGCGGGGGTGGTTGAAGTGGGTGTTTATCCACAGCGGCTGATATTTTTTCATCATCGCGAGCAGCTCCGGCGTTATGCGCATGGGCATCGTGACCGGCACTCTCGTGCCTATGCGGATTATCTCCACATGATCTATCTTTCGAAGCTCCGACAGTATGTGCTCGAGCTTCGCGTCGGACAGCGTCAGCGGGTCGCCGCCGGAGATAAGCACGTCGCGTATCTGCGGCGTGCGCCGGATGTAATCGAGCGCGTCCTGTGTTTCCTTTTCGCTTATGCAGTAGTCCTCTTCACCGACGAGGCGCCGTCTTGTGCAGTGGCGGCAGTACATGGCGCAGCGCATGGTGACGAGGAACAGCACCCTGTCAGGGTACCTGTGAACGATGTTTTTGACGGGGCTTTCGCCCTCCTCGTCGAGCGGGTCGGCCATCTCCCAGGGCCAGACTTCGGTCTCGTGTATCGAGGGAACGGCCTGGAGCCGCACGGGGTCGAGCGGGTCGGAGGGGTCGAAGAGCGAGGCATAATAGGGCGTTACGGCCATGCGGAATTTTTTGAGACATTCCGCGATGCCGCACTTTTCCTCCGCGCTCATGTCGCATACGCGGGAGAGCGTTTCAACGTCACTTATGCGGTTTTTATACTGCCAGTGCCAGTCGTTCCACTCGGGCGAGTTTTCGCTGACGCCGAAGAAATCGAATACGCGCCGATTGATTTCATCCATTGCCTTTTGCCGCCTCCATGCCATAGCGTTTCAGCGCGCATGAGAGCACCATACGGACGAGCTCGCCATAATCGACGCCGTTGAAAGCGGCGAGCATGGGGAAATCGCTGTAGCCCGGGGCGAGTCCCGGAAGGGGATTGGCCTCGATGAAATAGAGCTTGTTGTCCGGCGAGAGGCGGAAATCTACCCTCGCAAAATCGAGGCAGCCGAGCGCGCGGTAGACCTTTTCCGCATCGCTTTTCATGCACGCGGTAAGCTCGGCCGGCAGCTCAGGAGGGCATTTATAGCCTATGTAGTCGCGGTAATTTCTCTTTACCTCGAAGCTGTATATCTTGTAGTCTCCGCGGAGCTTCTTGTAAATTATTTCCAGAGGCTCGAAGACGCGAAGTTCGTCTCCGTTTCCGATGATGCCGACAGTGAATTCACGGCCGTCGACGTACTGCTCGGCTAGCAGGTCTTCGCCGTATATCTCCATGTCGCTCCTCACAAGCGCGAGCAGCTCGTTTTCGTCGCGGACGACACACTTGTCGGATATGCCCTTGCTGGAGCCCTCCGCGTTTGGCTTGACGAGTATCGGGAAAGCGAGGTTTTTCGGCAGAGCGCCGAAATTTTTCCTTACTACAAAGGAAGCTGGCGTCAGAACCCCGGCGTCCGAGGCAAGCTGTTTTGTCAGCGACTTGTCGAGGGCGATTGACAGCGTCGCCGCGTCCGAGCCGGTAAACGGCACGCCGCAGTATTCGAGGATAGCGGGTATTTGTGCCTCTCTGTCTCTGCCCGTTTTGCCCTCGGCGATATTGAAAACGATGTCGGGGGTTTCCGTTTCGATCTTGCGCGGGAAGTCCTCGGACGCTTCTATAACAAATGCGTCGAACCCCCCGTCCCTGAGCGCGGCGCATATCGCCGCAACGGTTTCAGGCTCGTCAAATTCGGCTTCCGTGTCTGAGCTGTGGTCGCACTTGAGATTACAGGCCACGCCCACTCGCGGAACGCTCTGGTTATCGGAATTTTCACTCATGAGAATCTCCCCGGTTATATAACCGTTTTTATAAAATTTTTCGATGGCTCCAAGCCTTTGAGATTTCTACAATACTGAAATCTCGAACATACAATAGCACAATTGCACCGATTGTCAATCGGTTTTTTTACTTCGTGCTTGACAGTCCGTTTCTGCGCGTCTAACATAAGATAAACATCCGCCATGCGCGGAAAAGCGGCCATATTATCAGGGGGGCTTTTTTGATGGGCGCAAAAAAAGTATATCTCATGACCGGCGGCCCCGGCACCGATATGAATCAGCTTGCGGCGGATTTTCGCGCCGCGCTTTCTGAGTGTGGAAAGCCGTCGCCGTCCGTTGCCTATGTCGGCACGGCAAGCGGTGACGACAGGCGCTTTTTCGGCTGGCTGAAGCGCCCCATACTCAGAGCCGGAGCGGGCTCCGTTGAGCTCGTTCCGATAGCCGGAAAAAAAGCCAACGCCGATACGGCGAAGAGAATGCTGACCGAAGCCGATGCAATATTTCTGACCGGCGGCGAGGTCGAGGACGGCATGGTCTGGCTCGAAAAGCGCGGCCTCGTCGGTCTGCTAAGGGAGCTTTATAGCACTGGCAAGCCGTTTTTCGGCATATCTGCCGGCTGCATAATGATGGGCAGGAACTGGGTGCACTGGGACGTCGAGGGCGACGATTCGACGGCGCGCCTCTTCGACTGCCTGGGTTTTGTGCCTTACACCTTCGACGCCCACGGCGAAAAAGAGGATTGGGCGGAACTAAAATGCGCCCTGCGTCTGATGGGCGACGGCGCTGTGGGGCACGGCCTTTCAAACGGCGGAGCCTACACGGCCGACGAAAACGGAAAATTTTCAAGCTTTCGGAACGCCCCGGCGCTTTTTTGCAACATAGACGGAAAGATAGAGCGGCAGAAATAAGCAGCGTTTTTTGCGGCACAATAATATCAATAACATTTCGCGGAGGCCTCGCTTGAAGGAATTTATCCTCAAATATAAAAAACTTCATATATGGCTTGTCGTGGCGGTCGCGCTGTTGGCCTTCTTCTGGATTGGAAAACGCAGCCGTGCTCTGATGGATTTCGTCGGATACAATATCACACAGCCGATAAAGACGACTATCGGCGCGGCGACGTCGGTTTTTCCGTTTTCGCTCGCGGAGATAGTCATATACGCGCTTATAATTCTCGTATGCGTTCTTCTTGCCCGCGTCATAGCAGCGCTCGCTCGCCGCAAAAAGCGCGGCAGGCTTTACCCGCGCCTGATGACGCTTATCTGTGCCGTGCTGACGGTCGGCGCGGCGTCGGCGATGCTTTGGGGAGTGAATTATTATACCGACAACTTCAAGGATATGTCGGGCATACGTGACAAGCCGGTGGCGACGGACGACCTTTACGCCGTTACTAAGTATTTTGCCGAAAATCTCGCGGCGAGCTCGGACGGCGTAGCACGGGACGACAGCGGCCTTTTTGCCGTCAGCCGCAGCGATATAATTGCCGAGAGCCCTTACATTTACGCGCCGGTGACGGACGAATTTCCATATCTCGCCATGAAGGACCACAGAGTAAAGCCGTTTTACTTTTCACATTTTATGAGCCTTTTGGATTTTACCGGCTTTTACTTCCCGCTGACCGGCGAAGCAAACCTGAACGTCGAAAGCCCGGCCTGCCTGCTTCCCGCGACCGTGGCGCACGAGATGGCGCATCAGCGCGGATTTTCCTCTGAGCAGGAGTGCAATTTCATTGCGATAATTGTCAGCACGCGGAGCGGCTATGCGGACTATGAATATTCAGGCTGGCTCTTCGGCTTTATACACCTCAACAACGCGCTTTACGACGCGGACCGTGACGAGTGGGAACAGTTGTATTCGACGCTTCCCGCCGACGTGCAAGCGGATATCGAGAACAACAACGCATACTGGGACAGCATGCGCGGCGAGGCGACCGAGGCCGCCGACAAGGTCTACGATTCATATCTCAAGGGCTACGGCGAGGAGAGCGGTATACAGAGCTACGGCGAGGTCGTTGACCTGCTTGTGGAGTATTATAAGGATAAATGCTGATTCAGTCCCGCCGAGCGGACAAAAGATATAAGCTTTAAGCCTTCACCCATGCGTTTCCTTTGTCTCACGCATCCATGAAAAGCGGTGACGTTGCATCTGTCGTTTTCTCAAAAGACGAAAAC
>JAYFRC010000024.1:0-13726 GCA_034926415.1 Oscillospiraceae bacterium | reverse complement strand
GAAAATATAAAGACGGGACGCTACCGCCATTTCAAAGGCGGAGAGTATGAGGTGCTGTATATTGCGAAGCACAGCGAGACGCTGGAGGACATGGTGGTCTACCGCGCGCTGTACGGAGAGGGCGGGGTTTGGGTGCGCCCGGCGTCGATGTGGAACGAGACCGTCGAGCGCGGCGGGAAAACATATAAACGCTTTACCTATATCGGTGAGTGAAAAGAACGTAAGAAAATTTGAAACCATTTTGAATTTCATTTTGTGGCCGGAGCGAAGCGAAAGGAAAGGGGGATAACATTATGATAAGACTAGGACATACGAATATACGCGTCGCCGACCTCGAGCGGTCGGTAAAGTTTTACGAGGACGCATTCGGGCTCAAAGCCGTAAAGCGCATAAGCAAGTGGGATTATTCCATGGTCTGGATGTGCGATGAAAAGCAGCTCGAAGAGGAGATTCCGTTTTTTCTCGAGCTGCGCTGCGATATGAAGCACGAGGGCGCGTACGACCTCGGCGAGAACTCAACGCACATCGCCTTTGTGGCGGACGATATACCGGTGCTGCATCTTCTGCACAGCAATATGGGGATAATTTACGAGGAATACGACAACGGCATATATTTTGTGCACGACCCGGACGGCTATTGCGTAGAGGTCATGCCACGCGCCTTTGTCACCTCGGCGCTCAGAAGCGATGCTTAAAAAAGCCTACGTCGAGATAACGAACAGATGCAACCTGCGCTGCTCGTTCTGCCCGGGAACAAAGCGAACGCCGCGCACGATGTCATTGGAAGAATTTACCATATGCGCCGATAAACTACGTGGACACGCGAAATATATTTATCTTCACGTCATGGGCGAACCGCTGACGCATCCCCAGCTTGCCGAGATCATTTCCACCGCCGGGCAGCGAGGGTTCAGGGTTTGCATTACGACGAACGGGACGCTTCTTCCGAAAATGGGGGAGGCGCTTTTGTTATCGCCGGGACTTTATAAGATCAGCGTGTCGCTGCACAGCATAGAGGGAAGCGGCTGCGGCGTTGACATGAGGGAATACCTCGCGGGCGTATGGGATTTTTGTGAAAGAGCGCAGAAGAGGGGCATCTACTGCTCGCTGAGGCTCTGGAACGGCGGCGGGAGCGACTCGCGCAACGGCGAGATATTATCGTTCCTCGAAGAAAAGCTCGGATACGACCCGCTGTCGGTGACGGAGAGCCGCAACCACAGCCGCTCGTTTTCAAAATATCTGTTTCTCGAGTGCGAGGATCAATTCGATTGGCCGGACATGGACGCGCCGGAGACCGGCGCGCAATACTGCCTCGGCCTTCGAAACCAGATAGGCGTGCTCGCGGACGGGACGGTAGTGCCATGCTGCCTCGACCATGAGGGCGACGCCGCTATTGGAAATATTTTCCATGAAGAGATAGCGGACATTCTTGCCTCGCCGCGCGCAAGGACACTGTACGAAGGATTTTCCACAAGGAAACCGAGCGAGGAGCTTTGCCGCCGCTGCGGCTTCGCGACGAGATTCAATAAACAAAGATAAATATGAGCTTAAAACTAGTTAAGAATTATATCCGGTTTAGGCGCGTTTTGTTCGCCGCCAAGGCGGCAGCCGCAAAACGGGAGCATTATGACCATTCTTTTTAATGGCTTTTCTGTGCCTTGAATGAAGCGAAAGGAATATTCATAAACGATGATATGCGAGCTTTGTCCGCGCCGGTGCGGAGCGGAAAGATGTGAAGATTCAGGCGACGGCTTTTGCCGTATGCCGGCCGCGCCAGTTGTCGCGCGCGCGGCGAAGCATTTTTGGGAAGAGCCATGCATCAGCGGAGAGAGCGGATCGGGAACCGTGTTTTTCTCGGGCTGCACGCTCCGCTGCGCATTTTGCCAGAATATGGAAATAAGCGCCGGGGGCTTTGGCAAGCGCATAGACGCTCCGCGCCTGCGCGGGATATTCGAGGAGCTTATAGCGGACGGCGCGAACAACATAAACCTCGTGAGTCCCACGCCGTATATTCCGTGGATACTTAAGGCGCTCGACGAGCCGCTTCCGGTGCCGGTAGTGTGGAACACGGGCGGCTACGAGCGCGCGGAGATCCTGCGCTCGCTTGCGGGGAAGGTTCAGATATATCTGCCGGACCTTAAATATGTCTCATCGGAGCTTTCGCAGAAATACAGCGGCGCGGGCGATTACTTTGAATACGCCGCGTCCGCCATACGCGAGATGTTCAGCCAGACGAGAAGATATACTGTCGGAGAAGACGGCCTGATGCGCTCCGGAGTGATAATCAGGCATCTTATGATACCCGGTGAGCTGGAGGAAACGAAGCGCGTGATAGACTGGGTTGCGGAAAACTTTGAAAGCGGCGACGTAAAATTTTCGCTGATGAGCCAGTACACGCCGCGTCCCGAAGCCAGCGGAAATCTTGCGCGCTACGTTACAAAGGCCGAGTACCGCGCGGCCTGCGGCTATATGCGCGACTGCGGCATAGACGACGGATTTTTGCAGGAACGCACCGCGGCGCGGGAGGAATACACCCCGCCGTTCGATCTGACGGGGGTGGAGAAGCTGTGAAACGCGAATATCTGTTGGCCGGAGGAGCCGTGATAGTCTGGGGCACCGGCCCCGCGGTCATGAAAACGCTCGTGGCCTCGATGCCGGCGATGGAGGTGCTGTTTCTCGACATGCTCACAGCCGCGGCATTTCTCGCGGCTTTCGCGGTGGGAACGGGGAAACGGAGGCTTGCGCGGCTGTACACGCCGAAGGTATATCTTAAAATGGCGGGGATGGGATTTCTCGGGATTTTTGTTTATTCGGCGCTCTACTGCTGGGGAATAAAAATTCTGCCCGTGCAGGACGCGTGCGTCATAAATTATCTCTGGCCGATACTCATAGTGCTTTTCTCCTGCATCGTGCTCGGCGAAAAGCTGACGGCGCGCAAAGCCGCGGCCATTGCGGTGTCGTTTCTCGGAGTTGTACTTATCGCGGCGAAGGACGGAACGGGAGGAGGCGCATCGTCGGGAGAGATGATTGCGGGTGCGCTGATGTGCGTGGCTGCGGCCGTCTCATACGCGCTGTTCGCCGTGCTGAACAAAAAAGAGGACAAGGAGCAGACGATAGCGAACGCGGTGTATTTCGCTGTCGCGGCGCTGTGCTCGGGGATATTGATGGCGCTCGGAGGAAACGTCATTCCGCTGACGGCGTGGCAGATATTCGGCATAGTGTGGAGCGGCGTCGTGGTCAACGGCGTCGGGTATCTGCTGTGGTCGAAGGCGCTCAACGGGGGAGACACGGCGAAGATATCGACTCTTGCCTACTGTGTGCCCGCGCTGACGATGATAATCTCGATAGCGTGGCTGCACGAGGCCGCAAGCCTTCTTTCCGCGGCCGGACTTGCGATGATAATAATCGGGGTCTTTATTCAGATGTCCAAAAACAAGCAAAAAACAGCGGAGCGTTAAAAAACGCACCGCTGTTTTTTATAAGACTGAGCCTGCCGCGGCGCGTGCGCCACGGCAGGCCTAAAGCCATTTGCCCTGAAAGTCAAAGACTTCCGAGGTACTAGATCAAAACGGGTTTGCGAGCACGCGGTGAAGGATGCAGGCCATCTCCGCGCGCGTGATGCCGGCTTTCGGCGTTATCGCTCCCTTGCTGCCGTGGACGATGCCCATGGAGGCCAGCGACGCGACGGAGTCTGCGGCGTAGGAAGAGATGGACGATGCGTCTGAGAACGTTTCGAGCGCCGAGGCGTCCGCTGACGCGAGGTTCATACCCGTATTGGTCATGGTTCTCGTTATGAGCACCATAGCGTCCTGACGCGTTATGGGAGCCGTGGGATTGAATTTGCCGTCGCTGCCCTTGGCTATGCCGAGCGACTTCGCGACCGCAATGGCCTCGGCGTAGTAAGCGGTGGATTTAACGTCGCTGAAATTGGAGTCGGCGGACGCGCCTTCCATCGACGAAAGGTCGAACGCGCGGTAGAGCATCAGCATGAAATCTCCGCGCGATATCCGGCTCGACGCGCCGAATATGCCGTCACCCTGTCCCTTGGCTATGCCGAAGGCATAGAGGAAATCCACGCTGTCGGAAGCCCAGGCGCTGCCCAAGTCGCCGACGTCGACGAATGCGGAGGACACGGTCTTTGTTGTGACCGCAATGGTTATCGTGCCGGTATAGGAAGCGCCGCCGGCGTTGTATCCCGTGTAAGAAATAGTCGTCGTCCCGCTGTATCCGGCCTTCGGGACGAACCTTACGCTGCTGATGTACGGCTCCGCTGAGACGTAATAGGATGTGTCCGGTGTCACGGCGGAGGACGCCTTTGTCGCGGTCGTGTAGTTGTAATAAAGCGCGCCGACCGAGGCGTCGGGCTGCGTGAAGGTCACGTGGTCGAGATTAGTGCCGAGCTTGGCGGAGCAGTCGCTTACGATCATGCCGGAGTCGATGAGCACGCCGTCGCTGTTGGAATTAAGCAGCGTGGGCGCGACCATGACGGGAATGCTGACGGTTTTGTCTCCGGCGGTAATATCTATCGTTCCGGAGCCGGAGTCCGTCGCTGTGAACACGCCGTCCTGCGTTATCGTGCCGACATTTCCGCTGACAGCCCATTTATAGCATGAGTTGTCGCTTGCAAGCGTCATGTGATTGTAAACGGACGAGGCCGCAAGAGTCACGGACGTGTCCTTTGCGACCGCAAGGGACGAGACGGCCGTGCCGTTTTTGCTAAGCGTTATACTGTCGGGCGTTGTAACGGTGGTTATCGTCGCCGAGCCGGAAACTCCCGAACCCGAAGCTGTTATCGTCGATATCGTATCGTCGGACGGCGCGGTGAACACGCCGTCGCTTATATTGCCTCCGCCGGAAGCGGAGAAGCTCACTCCCGTTACCATCGGTATGTACGCCGTGTCGACCACGTTGGCGCTGACAGCCACCTTTGCGCCTGCAAGCGCGAAGCGGCTCGCCGGAGCGACATAACAGAAAAGCGGGACGTAGGTGCTCTGGTTTGAGGCGACGAAGAATATCTGATTGCTGACCGCACGCTCGTAGCCGTCGGAGGGCTCGGTTATCAGCGATGCGGTCGTGGACGCGGGCGAGGTAATGCTCATCGCGGTGGAGCCGCCGCCGTCGAGGCAGAGCGCGTTGACGCAGCCCAGCTCCAGCATGCGCTGAGCCAGCAGCGTCTGTGACGCGCCGACGCTGTGCCCACTATTGCGTCCGTCTATCGTATAGAGAACTATCGTGCCGTCGGACTTAACGCCGATGGCCGTGTAGGGGTTTGCGGTGGAGGAAAGTCCGCTTGTGCATGCGCTGCCGTCGAGAACGAGCGGATACGCGGAACCTACGGCGTACTGCACGTCGCACCAGTCGCTGCTCGCGGCGGTGACGCTGAGCGTCACGGTGCTTCCTACGGTCAGCGCCTTTAGTGCGTCGGTGTAGGCTGCAGCAGATTTGTAGTTTGCGGTCAGCACGACCTTGCCGCTTTCGACCTTTGTTC
Source organism: Oscillospiraceae bacterium (assembly GCA_034926415.1). GTDB lineage: Bacteria > Bacillota > Clostridia > Oscillospirales > Oscillospiraceae > JAYFRC01. The sequence continues at coordinate 8,238 of JAYFRC010000024.1, read as the reverse complement.
CGTGGGTGTGGTCGGTCACGCTGTCGACGGTCATCGTCACGGTGCTGCCGAGCTTTATCCCGTCGGTATTTTCAAGCGAAAGTACAACGTCCACGCCGTCGGAGGTGGTGCCTGTTGTGCTGGCAGCGTTGAAGTTGGCGGTGTACATATAAATGCCGTAGTTCCCGCGCGTCTTGTTGAGTGCCACCACGCTGCGCGAAACGCCGTCACCAAGTCCGAGGTCGAGCGACATCCAGACTGCGGGCTTTCCAATTATAAGCGAGCCGTCAGACTTAAAGCCGGCGGAGTAATAGAGCGAATCCGCAGACGCGACGTAGCCGCGCGTGACGAGAAGTCCGATGGGAACTCCGTTTGAGGTCTCGAAATATCCGCCGTTCGTGCCCGCGACGACGCGGGAGCCAGCGGCTTCAAGCGCGCGCGCTGCGGTCGAGACAGTAGAGGTCTGAGTCACATAGTTTCCGTATGACACGAGGGGTGTAACGCCTGAATTGGGAGTATAGGTTATGTAGTTATCCGTCCGCTTGTCGGCGGCGGTATATCCCCAGTAAACGCCCGTTGAGAGATTGGTGCTCGTATTAAGCTCGGTGTTGTTGACAAGCAGATCGTCGCCGATGACGGCGGCGAGCGCGGGCGTGGCAGAGCCGAGCGTCAGTGCGAGAGCGAGCGAGGATGCGATAACTGCGCGGGAAAAGTTTTTCATTATTTGCCTCCTGATTTTGAGCTGCACGCGTCCGAAAAGCAGACATTATGTAAAGTATAACATCTTTGTATTATAAAGTAAAATGAAATACTCAAAATAATTCCGCCGCGCAGAACGCGGCGGAATCATTTTCAATATGCGTCTCAAAGCACTGTAAAATCGCCGCGCGCGGCTTTTGCCTGGCGCGCTTCCTTGTCTTTCGCAAGGGTGTCGAGAACGTCAATGATTATCGTGTTCGAGACGAAAAATCCCTTCGGAGTGAGCCGCCAGCTTCCGTCCGCGTTTCTTTCGGAAAAGCCCCCAGCGGCGTATTTTTCAAACAGCGTTTCGAGCGAGTCGAAATGCTCGCGGTAGGCGTTTTCAAATTCCTTTGCATTGACGCCCTTGGCGGTGCGAAGGCGCAGCATCAGATATTCGGTGTCGCGGACGAGCGAAGGGATCGTCTCCGACTCACTCAGCATATCCGCGCCGCGGAGCACGCCGTCAACGTATTTTGAAAGGTCGCGGACGTAGGCGTAGCGTACGGAGCCGAAGTCCGAGTGCGCGCCGGGGCCGAAGCCCGCATACTCGCCGAGCGTCCAGTATTTCATATTGTGACGCGAGAGGAAGCCGTCTCTCGCGAAGTTTGAAATTTCGTACTGCGCGTAGCCCGTGCGAGCAAGATAATCGACGGCGTAAAAATACATATCGGCCTGTTTATCGTCGTCGGGGATCGTCAGCGAGGATTTCATCTTAAAAAGCGGAGTGCCCTCTTCTATTTTGAGCCCGTAGCAGGAAATATGTTCCGGAGCGAGCTCCACGGCGGCCGCAAGCGTTTTCTGCCAGCTCTCCATGCTCTGCTCCGGAAGCCCGTAGATGAGGTCGAGACTCAAATTCTTTATTTTGGCTTTCCTTATCGCGGCGACGGCCTCGGCGGTCTGGGCGTTTGTGTGCACGCGGCCTATGCGTTTAAGCTCCGCGTCGTCGGCCGACTGCATGCCGAGAGAGACGCGGTTAAAACCCGCGCGGCGCAGCGCGCGCATGGCTTTCCAGTCCCGTGCGCTGTCGGGGTTCGCCTCTATCGTTATCTCCGCGTCGGAGGACAGGGGGTATTTCTTTTTTATAAGTGACAGAAGCGAGACGAGATTCTTAGTTCCGAGCATCGTCGGCGTGCCGCCGCCGAAGTAGACGCTATCCACGGTGTGGGACGCGGCGCGGGGCGCTACCTCGGTCAGGTGCGCCGAAACGGCGCGCATATATTCGTCCATCCTGTTCTCGGCGCCTGCGAGCGAATAGAAATCGCAGTAGGCGCATTTGCTGCGGCAGAACGGGACGTGTATGTATAGCCCGAGCGGCGGATTTTTCATCTTCTGTTCATATCCTTTTTAAAAATATCGTCTGTTTTTTTCATTTTAATAGCGGCCGCGCCGAATGTAAAGAGTTTTGAAAATGCGCATAAATCCGACTCGCTTGCGGAAAAATACACGCGAGGTGAAGCATATGGAAATGAACGAAAAGGAATACGCCGCGTTCGTGAAAGAGAGAGCGAAAAAGTCCCCGCTGCCGAAAGATATGATTTTTGCTTTTATTATCGGCGGCGGTATATGTGTTCTGGGCCAGGCGATACAAAACGGCTGGCTGGCTCTCGGACTCGCGAAGGACGACGCCGGAGCGGCAACGTCGGTATCGCTGGTAGCGCTATCGGCCTTGCTGACCGGACTGAATCTTTACAACTCGATAGCGCGGTTCGGCGGCGCCGGAACGCTCGTGCCCATAACAGGCTTCGCCAACGCCGTGGTCTCGCCCGCGATAGATTTCAAAAGCGAAGGTTTCGTGACCGGAATGGCGACGAAGATGTTTCTCATCGCGGGGCCGGTGATCGTGTTCGGCGTGCTTTCGAGCGCGCTGTACGGTATCGCGCTGATGCTGCTCGGCATGGCGTGAACCGGCGCAAAAGCGGGGCCGGCGCGCAGAAATGTGCGCCGCGTCCCGCTCCCGGCGAAATCCTTGAAAGATTATTTACCTTCGTCCGACTCCGGGTTACATTATCAGGACAACGAAACGGCGGACCGGAAGATGGACGGCTGCGGGAACAGAACGCTCAAATATGGGGGAAAAGCGTCTTAAATAAATGCAAAATAAAACACGGACGGAGCATAAGCTGCGCCCGCGTTTTCGTATCTATGGCCATACCGTGCGGAGTTTTTCGGCTGCCCCGCAGACGGAGAGAAAAACACGCTCAAATCAAATTAAATTTTAATTGATTTAATTTTTAGTTCAGTCTGTCATCAGGCCCGATGTCATCTATCTTTTTGAGATTGCCGACAATAAACTTCACCGCTATGAGGCCGAGCAGTGCGCATATTGCCACCGTCAGTCCGATGGCGAGCCATGTCGCCTTTCCGGGACTCGCGATTATGGCGCCGACGCCCGAGTCGTCGTTCAGTATCTTGCGTCCGTCGGTCGCGGCGTAGCTTTCGGGTACGGAGCCGCCGAAGGAGGCAAGGTAAGAGGCGACTGCGCGCCAGGCGGGAATAGAGGCTTCGCTGTTGTCCTCTATCGCGCAGGAGTTGAAATCGGTTATCTCCGAGCCGTTTTCATCAAGCGGCGTGAAGGATATCATTTTATTTGACTCGCCCTCGGCGGTCAGGAGCATATTCGCCGTTGTGAGGTCCGTCACGACGGGATAGTTTATGGTATTGTCCGGCCAGTAGTCATTGCCGCCGCGTATGAACACGACGTCGGTTACGCGGTCGAAAAGCATGCGGTTGGGGTTATAGGTATAATTTATGCCGGAGAAAAAGAACTGCGCCGCGCTGTCCTGTGTGCCGACCGACGCGTCGAGCTCAGCCAGCCGCTTCAGCTCCTTCGCGGAAACGTAAAACAAAACGAGAGGAACGTCCGACCCGTCGCTGCCCTTGGCCACAGATGCCTCAGCGTCCGCGCCCGTCAATTCTCCGGCCGGAAGCGTGCCGCTTATCATACCGACGGAGATGACGCCCATGGCATTGCTGTCCGCGCCGACGGCTCCACACTCGCGCGCCGCATACAGATACGCATCAGCCAGCAGCTCGCCGTAGCCGTCTCCCGAAGCCGTGGACAAAGACGCGGCGTCGGTGAACGTTATGTCGTTTTCGGCGAGGACGGCGCTGCCTCCGCCGGAGGCGGAGGAGAGCAGCTCAGCGCTCAGCGTGTCGCCGTATACGGTGCTGGAAATTACAGGCCACAACAGGCCGGCGGCGAGCAGTACGGCGGTAACGATGGCGATTATCCGTATGACGAGCTTCTGCTTTTTCAAGAGAACACCTCCAAAAATGTGAACAAAAAAGGAACGCTAGGGTTACATAACAAATGTGAATAACTCTGTGGAAAATGTTGATAACCGTCATTTCGCGGGGCTTTCGACGAGTTGCGACAAATTATGCGGCATTCAAAAACCTAATACTTTTTCGATGGTTAGAGTGCGGGAAAAAGTGTTTCCGCGCGTCCTGCGCGGGAATAAACACACGTGTATGATAGCACAAAATCCATCACCGCACAAGCGGACAAAAAAAGGCCGTCCGGAGAACCGGACGGCCTTCAGTTCCTGGCACTGTGGGGGAGACAGCGCTTCAGATTTCCGTGTCCCGGCGGAGAGGGGGAGTCACCGTCGAAACATTTTTCAAAAAAGAGGGGGATTAAAAGAGAGAGTTTCTTTGTTGCTGTTTTCTGTTTGCAAGTATAAAATAACATTACGGGCAATGGAAGTGTTTACGAATTTGTATACGATTTGTAAACGATTTGTGAACGCGTCAAAAATGTAATGTTCCGGAAATCGTGAGGTGAGCAATTTGCATATGAAAAACACGACGCTGTGCTATCTGGAGCGCGGCGGGAAGTACCTTATGCTGCATCGGGTAAAGAAGGAAAACGACATAAACAAGGACAAATGGATAGGCGTCGGCGGAAAGTTCGAGGAGAATGAAAGCCCCGACGAATGCGCTCTGCGGGAGGTTTTCGAGGAGACCGGCTATACGATGGAGCGTTTTTGTTGCCGCGGCATCGTCACATTTATCTCGGAAAATGACAGCGAGTATATGTATGTCTTTACCTGTGACAGGTTCTCCGGAACGGAGAAAGTCTGCGACGAAGGCGACCTTGCATGGGTGGACAGAGACAAAATAACGGAGCTTCCCATATGGGAGGGCGACAAGATCTTTCTCGGACTGCTTGCGAAAGACGCGCCGTTTTTCCTTCTGAAGCTTGTGTACAGCGGCGACAAGCTTGTTTCCGCCGTGCTCGACGGGAAAAGCATATTATAACGCGGTTTATAATATCGTGATATGCCGCCCGCATTGGAACAATCGGATAAAAGCTATAAAACAAGCCGGAGCGCGTACGCGCTCCGGCTTGTTTTATACTATATTGTTTTCATGAAGGTCCGCGATTTTATCATCGCCGAAGCCGAGCTCGCGAAGTATCTCGTCCGTGTGCTCACCGAGAGCCGGGGCGCCGCGTCCCGGCTGCCCGGGAGTCGCGCTCATCTTGACGGGTATGCCCTGCATGCGGTAGCTGCCGAGCACCGCGTCGTCGGCCTCGACTATCATCTCGCGCGCCTTTACCTGCGGCGAGTCCATGACCTCGCTGGCACGCAGCACGGGCGCACAGAGCTGGAGCTTTTTATCGAATATCTCTATTATCTCGGCGCGGCTGCGCGTTTTCGTCCAGCCGTTTATTATCTCAAAAAGCGCCCCGCTGTTTTCGAGGCGGGCCTTGTTCGTTGAAAAGCGTTCGTCAGACGCAAGCTCTGGCATGCCGAGGGCCTCTGCAAAGGGCGTAAATTCATCGAACTTGGCGCAGCTTAAAAAGACGTAGCCGTCTCTGGCGGCGAACATATCGTATGGATAGCCTGCGGGTATGCGGTTGCCGGTGCGCACGTTATCGCAGCCGAGCAGATCGTATTGCGCGAACGAGCTCATCATCATCGCCATGAGCGAGTCGACCATCGCGACGTCTATATGCTGGCCGCGCCCTGTCTTCTCGCGGGAGTAGAGCGCCATGAGGATGCCGTTAAGAGCGAAAAGTCCGGTTATGCTGTCGCCGAGACCGAGGCTGTCGCCCACGGGCGGGCGGTCCGGCTCGCCGTTCATGTTCATAAAGCCGCTCATGGCTTCCGCGATGTTTGAAAGCGCGCCGCGGTTTTTGTACGGTCCGGTCTGGCCGTAACCCGAAATGGAAGCGATTATCAGCCGGGGGTTTATCTCCATCAGCTTTTCGTAGGACATCTTCATGTAGTCCATGCTGCCCGGGCGGAAATTTTCAACGAGCACGTCCGAGCGGCGGACGAGGTCGAATACTATTTCGCGCCCGGCGTCGCTTTCCATGTCGAGCGTTATGCTGCGCTTGCCGCGGTTCATGCAGGCGAACAGAAGACTGCGCCCGCCGAGCTCCGGAGACCAGAAGCGCGATATATCGCCGCTGCCGCGGCGTTCTATCTTTATTACGTCCGCGCCGAAGTCCGCCAGCTGCATGGTCGTGAACGGGCCGGAGTATGCCCAGGTCATGTCGAGGACTTTTACGCCTTCGAGGGCGTTTGGCATAAGATTTCAGCTCCTTAAGAAAATTTAATGCGTGAGATCGAATGAACAGGCCGTTTTGCGGAGACGGGAAATACGCAAAGGGCTGCGCGCCCTTTGATGGGCGGTCGCTTTCCGATCGTGCGGAAAGTGACCAAAGGCACGGCAGTCGTTCCCACTGCACTCCCTTACGCTATGCTTCGGCGGTGACGCATTTGATGCCAGTCGGCTCTGATCGTCCATAGACGAAATGTGCCTGCGTATGTTTACGCGCACAGGGCGCTTATGCACTAATATTCGCAGGCGTTTCGCGTAAAATACGCGCCTCTCTATACCGAGAGCGAGCCCAGCGAAGCGGGTCGCGCGAGGGATGCGCAGTTTATTTCGACGTTTAACCTGCGCGGCGAAAATAAAGGCATGCAGCATCTTATGAAACGTCTATCTGGTCGAGATACATATATCCATTTTCGGCGATGTGGTCCTTGCGTCCCTGAAGATTGTCGCCGAGCAGCAGGTCAAACACGCGCGCGGTCTCCGCCGCGTCTTCGGGCATCACGCGTATAAGCCGCCGCGTGGCCGGGTTCATCGTCGTCAGCCACATCATGTCGGGGTCATTCTCGCCGAGGCCCTTGCTGCGCTGGACGGTGTATTTTGCGTCGCCGAGCCCGACCAGCATTTTCGACTTCTCGTCCTCGCTGTAGGCAAAGTACGTCTTGCCCTTGCAGGCTATCTCGAACAGCGGCGTTTCCGCAATATAGACAAAGCCCTCACGGATAAGCGTCGGCGCGAGGCGGTATATCATCGTCAGTATCAGCGTGCGTATCTGGAACCCGTCGACGTCCGCGTCGGAACATAGGATTATCTTGTTCCAGCGCAGGTTGTTTATGTCAAAGGCGTTCAGGTCCTTGACTTTTTTCATGTCCACCTCGACGCCGCAGCCGAGGACCTTCATAAGGTCGGTTATTATCTCGCTCTTGAATATCTTGCCGTAATCGGCCTTGAGGCAGTTGAGTATCTTGCCGCGTACGGGCATGATGCCCTGGAACTCCGCGTCGCGGCTCAGCTTGACCGAGCCGAGAGCCGAATCGCCCTCGACGATATATATCTCGCGGCGTCCCGTGTCCTTCGTGCGGCAGTCGACGAATTTCTGGACGCGGTTGGCGATGTCTATGTTGCCGGACAGCTTTTTCTTGATGTTGAGGCGCTGCTTCTCGGCGCTCTCCCTGGCGCGCTTGTTGACGAGCACCTGCTCGACTATCTTCTCTGCATCAAAAGGGTTTTCGATAAAATATATCTCAAGGTTAGTCCGCAGAAACTCGGTCATGGCCTCCTGCACGAATTTGTTCGTTATTGATTTTTTCGTCTGGTTTTCATAGGAGGTCTGCGTCGAGAAGTTGTTGCTGACGAGTATCAGACAATCCTCGATGTCGTTCCAGGTTACCTTGCTCTCGCTTTTCTGATACTTGTTGTTGTTTTTAAGATAAGCGTCGATAACGGAGACAAAGGCGGATTTCGTCGCCTTCTCGGGGCTTCCGCCGTGCTCGAGCCAGGAGGAGTTGTGGTAGTGCTCGATGAGCTGGAGCTTGTTTGAAAAGCAGCAGGCGGCGGACAGCCTGACCTTGTATTCGGGCTTGTCCTCGCGGTCGCGCCCCTTTTTTTCGCCTTCCCATAACACGGGGGAGGTAAGGCTCTCGTCTCCCGTGAGCTCGGTCACATAATCGACGATGCCGTTTTTATAGAAAAACTGCTCCTCGGCGAATTTGCCGCGTTCCGTCTCGTCGAGAAAGAAAAAAGTGACGCCTGCGTTGACGACCGCCTGACGCTTCAGCACGTCGCGGAAATACTCCGAGGGTACGGCGATGTCGGTGAACACGTCGATGTCCGGAAGCCAGCGCGTGCGCGTACCGGTGCGTTTGCCGCTGTAGGGCGTCTTCTGAAGGCCGCCTATATTCTCGCCGCGCTCGAAGTGCAGCGAGTATTCATACCCGTCGCGCCAGACCGTGA
>JAYFRC010000046.1:0-23317 GCA_034926415.1 Oscillospiraceae bacterium | reverse complement strand
ATTTCCGAGAACGACTGACGTCGCTTGACGCCTGCGGCGGCAACCCTGTCAAATCCCGCCGCCGCAGGTGTCAAATTTCTCCGCCGCAACTGTAAAACACTGCCGCCGCCGGGTGTAAAATGCGGCCGACATATTCATTTTTCTGTTTGTATCAAAGACAGCGTCTTTATAGATCTAGCTTGCGTCTCTGGATCGCTGTTGATTTACACTTTTGTTGTAGCCTCCATCCGACTACCGGTTCCAGCTAGGTAAAAGATAGGGTGCAAATCCACAAAATAAGTAACCCCCAGCCCCTTAAGAACCATGATTGGCTCCCAAGGTTTGCTGGGGGTAAAGAAAAGCCCCGTGAGAGAGCTTTATTAGCTGCTTTCCCACGGGGCTTTTTTGCGTTTGTTTCCGTTACTGACGGGTTATGTCAGTATCCAGAACAGGAAACCGTCCCCTATTCTATATTCCCCCTGCAATTAGGCTTTCTTGTTCTGTCAGTGCCGCTTCTAAAGCATCAGTAGTAGCCTGGGATCTGGCATAATCTGTGCCATTATTCCATACTGCAACAAGTGCTGCTGCCTGATTAGCTTCGGGAAGATCATTGTATCTATCTACTAAATTCTGTAGTGTGCTTATCTTTTCACTAAGGGCAATACCGGAATGAGTATCGTAAATCGCATCTGCTGCCTGGAATTGTGCCAGCAGGTCAGTTACCCAAGAAATACCTTCAAGTGCTTCAACGCTTCCGGCATTGTTCACTTTATCCATTGATGCCTGTGTTGCATGACGAGTGGCTACTATGGCATCAAAGGTTGACTTCAAGGTTTCTATAGTGTAGTTCCCACCTTTGTTCGCTACCAAGTCTACGCTGACTGCTGGTTGCCTGGCTTCTATCAATGCGTTGTAACTAGTCATATCAAGACCAAGAACTGCTGCATTTTCTTCAATTGCGACCTGCATTAAGGCTGTCGTTGTAGCTGTATTAACTGCAGCCAATGCAGTTTCTATTTCCCCTGGCTCTGCTGGTGCTTCAACTGTTACTGTAGTTGTTGCTGTAAACCCACCATCAACCGTTGTCGCTGTAATCGTCGCTGTTCCCTCTGCTACTGCTGTTACTTCTCCATCAACCACAGTTGCAACATTCTCATCACTTGAAGACCAAGTAACATCCTTATTTGTAGCATTTTCAGGACTTACTGTTGCTGTTATTGTTGCTGTTGCTCCGCCTGCTGTTAATGTTAACGTTGTTTGATCCACACTAATAGCACTTACTGGCACTACTGTTGTTGTTACCGTAACCACACATGTTGCTGTCTTACCATTATTACTTTTTGCAGTAATGGTAGCTGTTCCAGCACTCACTGCCCTTACCTTACCTGTTGAATCTATTGTTACTTTACTTGCATCACTTGTTGTCCAAGTGATGGTTTTGTTGCTGGCATTACTTGGTGTAAATGTTACTGTTAGAGTTTCTGTTGTTCCTTCTACTAATGTTGTAGTTGATTTGTTGATGTTAATAGCACTTACGGCTACACTAGAACTTCCACCACCAGAGGAGCCGCCAGAGGAGCCGCCAGAAGAACTACCAGTACTGGAGGCACCAGGCAGGGTGCCTTCGGTCTTCGTAGTTGTACCCGCGGCAACACTCTTTCCGTCTGTGGTTGTGCCTGTAACCCCGGAATCAACCTTGGTCTTCGTACCGTTCGTATTAACCTGAACGTCATTTGCTGCAACGTTGACATTTTCCACTCTGCCATCGCCCTTGATTTCCGTGTTTGCAGCACCTGCATTGACAGTTCCTACCACCGCACCCTTAGCAACCTCGACCTTTGCTCCGGTTGCTTCCTTGGTTGCATTAACGGTAGTAACTGTGCCCTCAACCGTTAGCGTTGTTCCTGTCGCAACAGTTGTTACTGTTTTAACAATAGCGGTATGATCTACAATAACATTTGCGTTGGGAGCAACAACAGTTACTTCTCCTATTTCTGCGTTTTGTACAACAACAGGAACATTAGAGCTTTCAATCTCAAGCTTTGCAATTTTACCCTCTACGAGAATGTTGTCCTTACCGTCATTGATTTCAACTGTTTCGACCTTTGCGTTTCCCTCAACAGATACACGGACATTTCCGTCTACCTTGCTAACAATGATCGTTCCAAGAGCACTGTCACCCTTAACGATAAAGGAGTTGACACCGCCGCCGCGAACGATTGTTGCACCCTCAACCTTGACATTATCAAGTGTAACATTGCCTTCGCCCACACCGTCGCCAATGATAAGGTTACCCTTTACGACCACATTTTTCAATGTTACGTTGGGGACGTTTATCATAACAGAACCAGTTCCAACTTCTGTATAAGTACCGGCTTTGGTAATGTAGTTCTTGATGATATTGTCCATCATAACGGCAAATTCCTTGCGGCTGATCTTTGCAGCTGGATTAAGCCTGCCGTGGGATCCGTGGATATACCCGGATTTCACTAGGGCTGCAACAGGGCCTACTGCCCAGTCTGAAATGGACGATGCATCGACGAAATTTGCTAAATCTATTAAATTTCCGTCTTCTAGATTCAAAGCACGTGCCAAAATTGCAAATGCTTGTTGGCGAGTTACGCCATTATTCGGTAGAAGCTGAGTACCATTTCCCTTAACAATCTTCATGTGCACAGCCTTTGCCATCTCAGAATAATACCATGCACCAGGGGTCACATCTGTGAATGTGTTCAGAGTTGCTTCTTTACTCCCTCCGAATGCACGGACGACAATTGCTGAAAGCTGTGCGCGGCTGAGTGTGCTTGACGGCATAATTTTACCGTCTACACCTTTGAGCAAACCATTTTTGACCGCATTTTTCAAGGCGGTCTCTGAGTAATCGTTTGGCATATCACTGAAATCTGAAGCTGCAAACGCTGCAATAGGCATCAATGAAATAACCAAGCAAAAGACTACCAGAACTGAAAGTAACTTTTTCTTCATTCTAGTATTTCCTCCCAAATTTGATTTTTTTCAATAAGCATATGGTGCAGGGTGATTTGCTGGGTTTCAGTTTCCCGATAAGGCCTCCTTTGGCATTATTAACATCATTTGTGTCATAATAGGAATTACAGTATTCAACTAGTTCAGGCAACTTCAAAACAGTAATTTTATACAATGGCACATTTTGACTTATTAACACAATATAGCACATTATACAAAATCAAACAATACATTTACAGATAAATGGCAGTTTGCAACCATTTTTACTTTTACATAGTCGTTTTACGCCCTAAACTGCTATTAGCAAAGATGAATTACAACTGGCTCGGATATAACTTCAATTGGTAAGGGTCAACTTGTTTCATAACTGTCTATAAACATTGCAGTTTTGAACACTTACTACTTTTTTCAAATTATGTGAAAACATGTCACCGTGAGAACCGCTATTGTGAATTGCCCCAGTTTGTGCGGACAGCACAAAAAAGGGGGGTGCGGACGTTTTCTTGGACTTGAATCCAATTACGTCCGTCTCATACTGGTTGTAAATATATCCTTTATTTTATCCAGCCAAGCCAAGGCTGTGGCGATATTCTAAGGGGCTCATCCACCCCAAGGACTCTTTTATCCGTTTTTCGTTATACCAGCGGATATAGTTGTTCACAGTTTCCATAAACGCATCCAAGGAGACCCCCTTCCATGAACGTCCATAGAACATCTCGTTTTTAAGACGGCCGAAGAAACCCTCGCAAGCAGAATTATCTGGCGAGCAGCCCTTCTTAGACATGGATCTTGTCAGACCGGCGGTTTCCATTCGTTCAATCCATCCAGGCCACCGGTAATGGCCGCCACGGTCTGAATGGATAATTGGGCGTTCATCTTCTTTTAGAAGGGCTACCGCTTTGTCAAGCATAGCGTTGGCAAGATCTGCGGATGGGGATGTTCCAATAGACCACGCAACAACCAAGCCGTCAAAACAATCAATGATCGGCGATAGATATACTTTTCCAGCCGGAATACCGAACTCGGTGATATCGGTTAGCCACTTGGCATTAGGAGTGTCTGCATGGAAATCCCGGTTTACCGCATTTGGAACTTCCGGGCTGATTTCCCCGGCATAGGAGCTGTATTTTTTTCGCTTTACACACCGCACCCTAAGCTCGGATTCCTTCATGAGTCGACGGACCACCTTCTCGGAGACCGTCTTGCCGCCTGTCTTTAAACTGGCGCTTATGCGGCGATATCCATATCGGCCATCTACTATATGGAATAGAGCATAAATGTCCGCTCGAAGCTGGGCGTACTTGTCCGGGCCGTGGAGGCATTTTTCTTGATAGTAATAGCTGCTTTTGGAGATGCCAAGCGTGTGGAGAAGCTCTTTTAGCCGATACTTTTTTCTTAGGGCATCAATTACTTCGGCCTTTTCATAGTTCCTGATAGTTTGCAAATTGATGCCCTTATCTTTTTTTAAGACCTTGGCCGCTGTTTCTAACACATCGCGTTCTAACTGGAGGCGGTACACATCTTCTTTCAAAGACGCCAGTTGCTGCTCCAATGCAGCTTTCTCTGTCAGAAGTTCATGGATGGTATGGCTTTCTTCTTCGGCATTTATCTGAGAAATAGCAGCAGATTTTTTTGGCATGGCAGCACGTTGCTCCTTACTGAGTAGCTGTTTTTCCCATTTGTACAAAGAGAACCGGCTGACACCGTGAGAGATAGCAATCTCCTCTGCTGAACATTTACGGGCGCATAAATCGACGACAGCCTGCTCTTTCTTTTCTTGAGAGTATTTTACCATCGCACGCCCGGTAATACAACGCTTTTTGCGATTTGGGTATGCTTCGTCGAGCCAGGTCGAAAAAGTTTGACGGCAAGGGTAACCAAGCACTCTTACTGTTCTTGCTGCATTTTTACCATGCTCTAAATAATACTTGATTGCCCGCCGCTTTTGCTCTTCGGTAAAGGAGACTGGATCCTCATAGGTCTTATGCAGATCACCGAGCTTGGCATATTCTTGATACCATCGAAGAAGCATTTGCTGGGATGGATATCCTAATTCACGGATTACAGCTGCTAAGCTGTGATCGTACTGGATATAGAGTTTTACCGCTTTCATCCGGTCTTCATAGGAATACATAGGGCGCCTCCTGTACCATCATGTGGTCCAAGATTTTGTCCGCACCCCCCACACTACCAAACTGCAGCAAGTTAAATAAACTCATCAGTGGTGCGGGCAGACCCATCGAAGTAGTGATATCAGATTTGAAGTGGATTATCTGTTTAGCAATAGCGGCAAATACGCTTCACTATTAATTATCCCCAAAGTATTTCTTGAGCAGATTGCCAGCTAAATACTCCGCTTCGGGATGCGCACGATTAATGGATTTTGAGTCTCTAATTTTCACAAGAGCTTCTTTTACTCGCCCTTCCTCAATAATCCGCAGAACGCTTGATACTCTGGTGTTGCTACCTGTGCGTTTCGAGTCGAAGCCCTTAGTGTATATCAGGTCGACAAGTTCGTTTCTGTCACCGTACCACGACTTGATTAATTCAAACTGAGTCAGGAAGAACCAGCCTCCCGCAGCAATAAATGCATCATCAAATTGTTTGTCTGTTATCGTACACTATCCCTCCCATTTAGTTTAAGGTGCTGAAGCTACTTCATCCATCATCATGTTATAGTGCTGGATTTGGTCGAGGCAGTCAAAAATAATCTTAAACACTTCGAGAGCCTCATGCACATCAGTGCTTTCGTCCACATAGTCAATGCCGTCATTGAATCCATGATCCTGCTTTCCGATGTATGAGAGCATGGACTGTGCAAGGTGGAACTTAGTGTCATCGTCGGGAATAGCTTCATCTTCGGATTTAACAATAAACCTATCCTGATTCTTTTCCAGTACTTCTTTGCGGAGATCGATTCCGTCGTAGCCGCAGAGCTGTAAAAAGTAGTATTCGAGGATTCTGCGGATGACGCTCATAGTCGTAATAGCACCCGACAATTCACTTAGCTCACTCCATAACGCCTTATAGGAGTTTTGAACCGGATTATAGTTCTCACGTTTCGGGGGAACAAAGCTCCGATTCTCTCTTATACACGGCTTGACGACGGAGATATTGCTACGCTTCTGTATTAAGAAAAAGGTTACAAAATCATATCTCCCAACCTGGTTATACGTTATCTCCCTATGAAAATAAGTATTATGTGTCATGATGAATACTTGCTCTATCGAGTTTCCCTTGAAGGTGTGTGACTCCAAATTCACGTTGTTGTAGCAGATGTCGATAAGCTCTCGGACTAACGAACTGACAAGGAACAGGACACCGCTGTCCAGACTTGACACAGGGTCGTCTATAACTACGATTTTAGGTTTCAGTGCGCCTGACTCTTCGGAACTACCCCGCACTTCATGATAAAAGTATAGGAAGGCTATGAAGTTACGTTCTCCCTCACTGAGGTTCTTAGCAATCCTACCATTCTGGCGGCGGACTTCATACACGTGTTCTTCGCCGTCTTTTGGATAGAGCTTGAATCCCTGTAGACCTGCATCCCTCAGTGTTTTATTAACGGCATCAATTGTGGCTTGGGTACCTATGCCGGTTTTATGTAGCTCTGTCAGGTTACCAGCGATTTCTTTCGACCTGCTGCTGCTCTCATTGTAAGCACGCATGAAATCAGAGTATTCCGTGCTGATGGCCGCATAACTATCGTTATATACCTTAATATCCGTCGCCAGCGCAAAGGCAATCAACTCCTTTGTGCGCTTTTTGCAATCCTCCTGCTTTGCCGGTTTGTCGTCAATGATAGCGTTGTTTTGGTCAATTAATGCATTGATGGACTCGATAATGGCGTTTATTTCGCTCCGTACCGTTTTCACATCATCAAGTTCGATGATGGAGGACGGTTCTTTTATTTTATCGGCGATTTTTAGGATATTGCCCGCAACGATTTTTTTTAACAGTTCCAGCTTGCCTTTGTACTCTGTAACGTCGAGTTTTGGCAGCGTTTCAAGCGTCAAATTGCCTTCAAGTACCGAAATAAAGCCGTTCATATCAGATTGATATGCTTCAGAAAAAGCTTGCAGGCTTTCAATATCATGCTGATATTGCGCATCAAAGCAAGAAGCGATGTTGTCCTCAAAATCATCCGGGAGCTCGCGCTGGCAATATGGGCACTTGCCATCTGGCGTATCTGAATAATGTGTATGACCCTGACGAACCCAGTCGGCAGCTTTTATTACTTTGATAAACCTCGCAAACTCGGTGTCGCTACTGCTTGTGATAGGCTGACCTAAAAGTTCGTATGTCTTTCCATGCCCGGTCAAGCGTGTGTAGTTGCCAGCGGATTGGAATCGCGTATAACGCTTTCCGGCAGCATCAAACGCCGTCTCGCAAAGCGTCTGTAACTCTTGTAAATCATGCTCTACAGGGGTAACACCCGCCAGCACCTGAGATGCAAAGTTCGCTTTTCTACCGCCATAACCAGCCATCGCCTTGGCTAATGTGTCACGGAGAGTGGCGCTATGTGACCAGCAGGTATCTTGAAAATTCATAAGCAACTGGTCAAGCTCGGCCTTCTTTTTCTGAGCCGAGCTTCCGGCTAACTCTGCAGTAGTATCACAACCGCGCTTTTCTCCCTCCAGTGCAGTGATTTCCTCTTTCGTATGAGCGTTCAGTTCACCAACGGTGAAAACGCCTTTCAACTTCTCGTATGAACGGAAGTTTAACTCAATATAATCCCTGTCAAAAATCTTGATATCGTACTCATCCGGGACTTCTCCAGGGTGCCAAGTTAAGCCGACTTTTTCCCGTATCGCCCGTGTAACGGTGGTTTTGCCGGTTCCATTGTTCCCAAAAAAAAAGTTGATGAGAGTCGGTTCAATAACGACGCCAGTCATGGTAGCGTCTGTTATTTCTATTCTATCTATTCCGTGTTTGAGTTTGTCCAATACGCTACCTCCATAGTATTACTTTACAGTTATGTTTCCAATGTCAGTTTAAAAAAGAGCAATGTGGGCGGAACTGAGCTCGTCCAATAAATCCACGCGCTTCACTGCCCAATGTGTGCGGTTCAACTCATTAAACTGCTTTGCTCCTCCAAGGCTAAGTTCCGTCAGCAATTCATTCAATCTTTGCTGCGGGATATCCTTGATGAGATGATATTTCACCTTTATATGGTCGCTTCCGTGAGGACGTATTTCTGTTACCCTGCCGAAATATGCTACTTGATCTGGAGCGGCTTTTCCATAATCGGCGTTCTCGTACATAAAAAGCGATGGGAACGTCTGGATTTCCGCCCTGTCCGTCTCTGTTAAGTAGATAAGTCGATCATGGATGTCCTTATCGGTGTATTCCATCGCTCTCCGACTCATAACCAAGAAGCTACCCGCAACCTCTTCAAAACACCCTCCACACCCAACAACGAAAACGTTGTAATACTCCCGCGAGAGCGCACTGCCTGTTCTTGAAATGGTTCCGTTCGGGAGTATTGTGGGCGCGACCACGTTCACATTCATATAGGCATTCACGGTGTCTGCGTGACCAACCTGGGTTGCATTATCGCCCGTTTGTGTGAAAGTCAATGGGGCGCATGCCGCAGGATTACTGATGGCGAGGGCTTCCATATAGACAGGTTTGAGCTTGTTATCCATGTGTCATCACTCGCTTAGTCCTTTTTGGGATTAATGATTAGTGTTCCGACGTTACCGATTTGAGTGCCATTATTACCAAACTGCTGGAACACGATCTGGCTTTTAGGCGGCGGTGTTGTTTCTCTGGTTTTGGAGTCGTCCCCGCGTGTACCAGCTTCTTCATAAATCTCGATTATCGTCTCATCCGGCTCGTGAGATTCTTCGGCCATGCTTAAAGCGTCAGCTGGATAAACTCGCTCTACGCATATCCCGGAATACGTAGGGGTCCAGCTCTGTATTGTGCTACGACCGGGAAGGTTATCAGGGCGGTTCATCAGGATGTAGTGCCAGACTCCGACGAGAAATGCTTGAAAGCAAACAGATGTGACCGTCAAAAGTTGTGCCTTTGTAGACGGCGAGCCATCTTCGTTTATGTAGAACCCGGCTGCTACCGGTATTTCTTTATCATCTCTGATTATCTCGACGAGCTCCTTAACAAGGTACTCGTCTTTTTTTGTCGCTGTTCCTACCTCAAGGAAATCATCGGTGAATGAAACCATGCGCGTGAGTGCCTTCATGTAATCATTTCGGACGCATTCATCAAAAGCGCGTACCTCTGCCGAATCAGCAGCAAACGGTAAGTAGATACCACAGTTTTTCCGGCAGTTCTTATATGACGAGGTGTTTTCCTTAAACGTATTACCGGCGGGCACGGTGAAGTCGGGGCTTGTGGCTTTTATGAACGCCAGCATGGTTTCGGGGTCGGAAAGACCGTCGTGGTCGCCCATGTAGTGCTCGCGCACACCGTTCCTTGACGGACGTGCTTTCATAAGACGGGTCAAAAAGACTCCGCCGCATAAATATGGAATGCTCTGGTTGAACATTGGCGCTCCTCCTTCAAAACTAATATCGTTACTATCGTTACTATCGCTGCTACCCATAGCGCGACAACCTTGCTAACTATTGGATAGCTCCTGTGAGAGATCACAGGGGCTTTTTCCTTCCTGTGATCCTTAACAAAAATCACAGGAGGAAATCCCATGTCAACAAATGAAAACCAGCAGCAAATCCGAGAGCACTACATCTACAATCCCGCCACCAAGCAGCGCATTCCCGTCAGTGATGAAGTCTACAACGAGTACTACAGACCAATCTGGAACACCTTTCGCAAGGCCCATCGCCATGGCACGTGTTCTTGCCCGGGTACCCGGTGGTGGCTTTGCACCGGCGACTGCGCCGTCTGCAAGTACCGCACTGCCGGGGACAACTTATCCCTCGAGTACGAGCAGGAGGTTATGGGCGACACCCATGAGGACGAGTCCGCCAACCTCGATTGCATCGTAACTGACCGCATCGTTTTTGAGCAATTGCTCAAGCGCCTGGACGAGCTTATGCCGGAAGCCCGTCAAATCGGAGAGCTCCGCCTTGACGGTCGTTCCGACAGCGACATCGCCGATATCATCGGCGTCCCGCGCACAACCTTCCTTTACCGGATCAAGAAAGCCGAAGCCCAACTCCGTGAGGAATACGGTGATACCTTCTAAACCCATTTCAGCGACTTTCCGGTTACCGACCGTGGTAGCCGGAAAGCTTTTTTACTCCCTGAACTTTCTTAATGCTGTCAGTGGGTGCGTCTTCGCCAAAGAGTTCATCCAAAAAATGCCCCAGATTGCCTTCCTTTGCCGCAGGTAGCGCGTCAGCTTGACGGAAATTGTGCTTTGTAATTGCAATTTCATCATCAAAGCCCAGGATATAGTTTGTGGAAATTTTATAAATGATTTCAGTTGGTGCAAGGCCATAAACCTGTTTCTCGAAGATGTGCTTCAGTCGCTCTTCCTTATCAGGGAACAGGCGCTTCATTTCATCGCTTTGATAAAGCCGCTTCACAATTTCTGTGATATAAAGGCCGGATTTCATGTAGAGGTCGATGAAGGTTTTTTCCGGCATATCAAAGCATCCGGGGTTCTCTGCCTCCAGCATATCCACCATCTTTTTTACCATGACCTTCGGTGTGAATATTTGGTTTGTTTTCTGCGGTGGGATGTAATCGAAAATATCTTCAATGCTCTTCTCGTCGAAGTAATCAGCCAGCTTCTTTTTCAGGCGCAGAAACTCCTTAACAGAATCATCGAACACGACAGAGTCGAAAAGGTTGCCACGGAATTCTTTTTCTTCGCCCGTTGACGGATCTTTATACTTGCCTCCGTCACGCAGGAATCGGAACTGATCCAGCGTAATGCTGGTAACCTCTATGAACACCTGATTGGGAATCACGGAGTCAAATGTCGCCAACGTAACGGTGTTATCTCCATACGCCATCAGAAACGATGGGATTGTGCGTGAGAAGCCACGGAGGTGATCGCGGATTCTATCCTCGATGCTGTCCTTTTCACGCTCTTTAACCTTGGTCTCGACAGTGCGGACAACATCCTCGCTGGCTTCTTTTACAAAGTCATTAATTGTGGTCGACAGTTCTTCTTGCAACTTGACGGTCGCGTCTTTCTGCCGCTGCTCGAACTCCCGCTGGACATCCTCCACGCTCGTATTTTCATTGCGGTTATCCAGTGCTTCGCGGTGCTCCTTTTCAATAATGCGGCGCTGGATCTCATAATCACTGAACACCCTATCAATGACTTTTTCGGATCTGCCGTTCAAATCGCGCTCGATCTGCTTCTTATCGGAAGCGCGGATGTCATCAGCATAGTGCTCCTTTGCAATATCCACGATACCTTTGACCGTCTGTGCCTTGAACGCATTCTTGAACTGGTCAATGCTGCTCCGACCAGCTTCTTCGCTGTCTGCGGCGTGCGCGCTATTGACGGCTTTCTGTATTTCACCTTCAATGGTACCGTAAATCTTATCACCGAATATTTCGGAGGAAACGCCGATGACGTAGTCATCGTCCAGATTAACATCGCCATTTTCGTCGATTGAGAGTTCCTCAGCGGTTTCAGGCGTTACATTGACCGGATTTTTCGACTCCTGAACAGGAGTGAAGTTTGAAATGATATCAATGACTTCCTGCGGTGCGCCGAAAATGTTTGAAATGTTCTGGAAAAGGTAGTTGCTCATGAAGCCGCGCTTGACAACTTCCTGCGACTTTATTTTCCGGGGGATGGAGAGAACTTTCTCCGCATCCAGCTCAATCATTTCACCATTCTCATCCTCGCCAAGCACTGGGAAGAAGTTTAGCAGTGTGCGGACATTTTCTTTCCTTGTCTCGCTGTCGCCGCGCCCATTTGTGGTATTGGAGGAGAGATCGTTTGCGAATTCCTCGAAGATAGTCAGCGTCCGTGCCGGGTCAAAGTCGAATACATACGCATTTTCCTTGCGATAGAAGTGCTTGCCATCAGAGAACATGCACGGGTTCTGCGCACGGAACGCTGCCTGCATATAGAGTGCGGGGCTCTTGACGTTACTGAGCATCAGTACGGCAGTCCATTCGGGGATTGTGACGCCGGTGGTGAGCTGCCCGACAGAAAGCGTGATGGTTTTATCGTTGTTTTTGATTGCCTCTGTTACCCGGTCAAAGGACTTCGCTGTTTCATCGGCGTCGTCCCTCTTGCCGTCACCGGCTGCCAAAACGATTTTGTATTTCTTAAACACCTCATGATTATTTAGCTTTTCCGCCAGCGCTTCTACACTGTCTACGCGGTTAAGCAACCAGAAGGTGTGCTTCAGCTCATTGCGCAGTTCCTCGGTGGAGAATGGGAATTTTGTCTGCGTTGTAAGTGCATCGAGGAATTTATCGACGGCACTTTCATGGACAAGCTTTCCGTTCTTGGTCTCAAAAAAATCATTCAAGTTGAAGGCGTATTCTTTCGTTTCACCGTTAATCTCAACGCCCTGCTCAATTTCATCCCTGATGATCTCGGACATCTGGTATGTAAACAAATTGAGCTTTGGGAGGTCCTCATAGGGATTTTCTTCTTCACTGGAGCTGTCCCAATCGCGCTTTTTCGCCTGCTCGTCGGCATACGTCCAGCTGAAGATAGCCTGATCTTCAAACTTGTTTTTGGCCAATGCCTTGAAAGGTGTACCGGAAAGGTGCAGTGTAAATTTGCGTTTAATGTGATCAAACGCCACGTCGGTCTTATAGGTGTCTACGCCTTCATGTGCTTCATCTATGACCAACACATCCCAATCGTTATCCTGCACTTCTTTGAGTTTGTCAGTAAGATGCCGGCCAGAACCGAAATAGATTGACCCCTTAAGATCCTGTAGGCTTACAAATTCGATGTAACCCTTCATATCATCGGTGTTGCTCCGCAGATATTCATCATGGGTGAGAACAAATGGCTTTCCCTTGAGGGAATCCGTTGTGCTGATAAACCGATAGCCAGACTCGTCGCCAAGGAACTTCACATAGTCTGAATACCAGGAGTTTGCAATGGCGGGCCTGTTTGTGACAATCAGGACGCTCCGCGCTCCGACCTGTTTGCAGAAATCGTATACGGAAAGCGTTTTGCCGAAGCGAGGCTTTGCGTTCCAAAGGACTTCACCGTTTTCATGTGACTCGCAATATTTTTTTGTGTCTTCCACAAACTTGTACTGCTCATCACGCAGTTTGTAGGGGACGGCGGTGCCGATAGCTTTCAGAATGCCACGATCCGCTTTGAATTCGTAAAATTTCTTCCGGGAATCATCCCCGCCTATATGGAACCACTCTGTACTCGGTGTGTTTTCAACTCCGTTTTTCCGCAGATATACATGAAAATCCTTGTCGGTGAACACGTCTCCGGAACCGTCATCATATATGGCGGTGCCTTTCCAAAGAATGTCAAATCTGATATCTGCAGTATGCGTCTGCTGTTGGATACGCGTTTCCACGTCCTGCTCGGTGTATCCAATCTTTGACCAGCCGACATGCCGCTTGATCTCGGGAGTGGCATAAGCATAGATCATCGGAACAACCGCTTTTGTTGTTTTTACTGGTAGCTTAGCCATTTATGCCATCTCCTTTACATAAGTTTCGATGAAGTTGATTTCTTCTCCTGTGAGACCGTATTTTTTATAGAGTTGCTGGTCAATTGCGGAAACAGATGCAGACCAGTCAATATCGGATTGGTATGTAAAATCTTGAAGGGGCACCCACTTCCATTTTTCGGGCGTAATATCCTGCGTAGTTTTTAAAACTCCAAGCAATACGCGGGCGAAACGACTACAAATGTACTTTTGGGCGGAGCTTGCCTCCACCTCTGTGTTAAACAATCCAATCCCAATGAACGATTCAGTAAAACCAACCATCGGTTTTGCAATTTCAGTTTTTCCAATTATCCTTGCAGGAATTGGATGCCCAAGGGTTCCTGCGGCACCATCCGCTTTAGAGATATATACCTTATATTTATCCAAATTGCAAACAGTATTGACATATTCCCGCCTGATGTACTTGTAACATCGCATGTTGCCTTCGCGCCCTATAATCTGAATGTAGCTATTACCATCGTTGGGCATAGTATCATAAAAAACATTTGGTAAAAGCCTGAAGATATTTGTTGACATATCATATGCATGACCATTGCTAAGCTGCTGTATTGCATCTGGGTAATCCTGATGCATTTTCTCTGTGAGGCGATATGATGTTCGCGATATAACAATGCTATTCATACCCTCAAACCTAGGATATTTTCTTATTTTATTCAAAATCGAATTTAATTCTTCAAAAGGTGTGAATGTGTCAATAATACCATAATCTGCTTGTGAATCACGATATGTTACAGCCACGCCGCCTGGGATTAGCACAGACGGGAAGACTTTTTGGCTATTACCTTCGTACATTTGAACCTTCAAATGCTTGTCCGATAACATTTTGTTATTCCAAGCTGAGGGCGTTGCACCGGCGTTAAAGAGAAAGCGGGCTGGCGAGATTAGTTCCACCCTATCCGCCACAGAATATGCAGCTTCCATAAATATATTGTACACTGGTTTATCACTGGTACTTGCTCCTGACGCTTCTTCTTGATAAGGCGGATTTCCGATACAAAAGTCAAATTTCATTCTTCATTCCCTCGCTTCACGTCTGTGTATGGAATTGACCGGTCTTTTCGCCAGTCGAAAATCCGGCACACTGGTGTTTCGTTCACTTCTTCTTTTGGAGCGTCCACAGTGAAATCAAACAAACTGAGCTGTTCATTTTTCTGTTTCGGGACGCCGTAGGGGATCGTGTCAGATATACCGTCCATCTGCCAAAAATTCCAACTGATAATATTTGCGATCTTTCGCAGTTCCAGGATGGTCGGTTTCCTGTTCCAGCGGTCTTCCGTGTAGTCCACAAAGGTCTCCAGCAGATTGATCCGTGCAATCAACAAATTGTCGCCCAGATACTCATATCCATAGACGCTCTGGTATGCGCGGATCGCCCATTTAATCCATTCTGTTTCGTCTGCTGCGTTCTCGTTTACTACACGCAGCTTGCGATCCAGAATGCCGATTCGGTTCTTGATTTCAATGCGCTCGCCGCTGGTCGTGTCGTATCGCGAAACGATATACGGCGCTTCTCCGCAGGTAATTTCAATACGCCGTGAATCCACATAGTCTTTCCATGTCTGGCCTTTTCCCTCGTTAAACAGGATTTTCCCTTCACTGACCTGCCACTCTTGCCCATCCAGTGTGTTGAACACATTCTGCCTGCCAAACCACTCGTCATCGCAGTGGTTGTTCATCAGGGCACAAATCCACGATGGCGTGAATACCTCCGCTTTTTTTCTGGTGCGGTCCTGCTGATCCTCCGTCGCTTTTGCCACTCTTGGCTGGATAGGACAGGCTTGAAAGCCAAGCAGCAGTCCCGCTGTCATGGCGCTTTTTGCGGTGCATCGCGGGTTATTCTCTGTATAGGTGTCCGTGGCAAAGATAATATTCTGCTTTGTGGTTTTGTCCTCTAATAAAATTTTCAAAACCGGTTCAACAGGATATCCGGTAAGCTGTATCACTCTGCCTCACCCACCTTATTGGGTATGATTACCATCATATCATTCACTCCATGTATCCACTACAATTTAATCATAAATGTTGTCCAATAAAACGGATTCACTTCGTTTCCGGTTCCTCGGATGCCTCTAAATTATCAGCCGCGCCGCCGGATCGTATCCAGTCGTCAACTTCGGACAATTTGAACTTCCACAGCCTGCCTACTTTGTAGGCGGGCATATTTCTTTTCGCGATCCATTGCAGAATGGTTTCTCGCCCAACGCCGAGATACTCTTGCACTTCCTTGAGGGTGGACCATTTTTCAATGTTAATCTCGCTCACGCTATTGACCTCCATATTCTGTTCCGCAGTGCCGCAGGGTCTTATACCTGCGGCTTTTTCTATCTGCGTGAGTGCCATATACACTTTTTCATTAAATATTATATCGCAAAAGTACGTGAAAATCAATGA
Source organism: Oscillospiraceae bacterium (assembly GCA_034926415.1). Lineage (GTDB taxonomy): Bacteria > Bacillota > Clostridia > Oscillospirales > Oscillospiraceae > JAYFRC01. The sequence continues at coordinate 7,349 of JAYFRC010000046.1, read as the reverse complement.
AGCAAGATGAAAATGTTTATAAAAAGTCATAAATGCGCGTTACGCTTCAGCAAGAATCCGAGAAATATTTTTCGCTTCCTTCGTCAAAACGGCTCCCTCATGTCCAGCGAGTTATGAAAGCAAGAAAAAACGCTTTCGGGCTGGAGGTGAAAGAGATGATTCAGGAACGAAAGGATACCCGGACACAGGCTGCGGACGAGGAGCTCGTAGAGGTTCTCACCGCGATCAGCGTTGTGTCCATGCGGCTGGCAAGAAAACTGGCCTTGCTTGCCGGACAGAGCAAATCCATGGAAGGAGGAAAAACAGATGAGCAAAATGAGTGAGATGTCCGCGACCATCGAAGAACTGCGCAAATGTGCTGCTGCTATCAGCGACGCGGCTAACTGGCTGGCGGAGCAGTTCAATGGCAACGAGCCGGAGCCGGAAGCCGCGTCTGCCGAGCCTGTGCTGACGCTGGAAGCGGTCAGAGCCGTCCTTGCGGACAAGTCCCGTGCGGGCTTCACCGCTCAGATTCGCTCTCTGCTCCAGAAGTACGGTGCCGACAAACTGTCGGGCGTTGACCCGGCAAACTACAAGGCGTTGCTTTCAGATGTGGAGGGACTGAACGATGCCACCTAAAGGACACGCGATTCTCTCCGCATCCAGTTCTGACCGTTGGCTGCACTGTCCGCCGTCTGCTCGGCTTTGTGAGAGCTACGACGATAAGGGCAGCGATTATGCCGCCGAAGGCACCGATGCTCATGCGCTTTGCGAGTACAAGCTCCGTCTGACGCTGGGTATGGAAGCGACTGACCCGACCGAGAACCTCACATGGTTCAACGAGGAGATGAGCGACTGCGCCACCGGTTACTCCGCTTATGTGCTTGAACAGGTGGAAGCAGCAAAGAAGACCTGCGCCGATCCCGTGGTGCTCATTGAGCAGCGGGTGGACTTCTCCCGTTGGGTGGAGTCCGGCTTCGGTACAGCAGACTGCATCATCATCACGGACGGCACTCTCAAAATCTGCGATTACAAGCATGGGCTCGGCGTGCTCGTCCGGGCCGAGGAAAACCCGCAGCTCATGTGCTACGCACTCGGTGCGCTGGAGCTTTTCGACAAAATCTACGACATCGAAACGGTTAGCATGACCATCTACCAACCGCGCAGAGACAACGTCAGCACCTATGAAATATCCAAAGATAACCTGTACCGTTGGGCTGACGAAGTTCTGAAGCCCACCGCTGAGCTTGCTTTTACCGGCGATGGCAACTATCTCTGCGGCGAGTGGTGCGGATTCTGCAAGGCAAAGAACGACTGCCGTGCCCGTGCCGAAGCAAATCTCGCTCTGGCGCAATATGAGTTCAAGCTTCCACCGCTCCTCACGGATGAGGATGTTGAGGAGATCCTCTCTAAGGTCGACGCGCTTGTCTCGTGGGCGTCGGATATCAAGGAATACGCCCTGCAGCAGGCAATCAGCGGCAAGGAATGGACCGGCTGGAAGCTGGTCGAGGGCCGTTCTAACAGGAAATACGTTAACGACGCGGTTGTCGCCAATGTAGTTAAGCAAGCAGGATTCGACCCGTTTGAGCGCAAGGTGCTCGGCGTCACAGCCATGCAGAAACTGCTCGGAAGATCCCGCTTTGATGAACTCTTAAGTCCCTACATTGAAAAGCCGCAAGGCAAACCAACTCTTGTGCCGGAGAGCGATAAGCGTCCAGGAATGAACACAGCCAAAAATGATTTTATGGAGGAAAACGATTATGAATAACAGCACAAATAAGGTAAACAACCCGATGAAGGTCATCACCGGTCCCGACACCCGCTGGTCTTACGCTAACGTCTGGGAAGCTAAGTCCATCAACGGCGGCACGCCGAAGTTCTCGGTCAGCCTCATCATTCCGAAGTCCGACACCAAGACGATCGCCAAGATTAAGGCTGCTATCGAGGCGGCTTACCATGAGGGCGAGGCCAAGCTCAAGGGCAATGGCAAGTCCGTGCCTCCGATGGCGGCACTCAAAACGCCCCTGCGTGACGGTGATACGGAACGCCCCGATGATGAGGCTTACGCGAATGCTTACTTCATCAATGCCAACGCGACCACGGCTCCCGGCATCGTGGACGCTGACCGCAATCCCGTCCTGACCCGCTCTGAGGTTTACTCCGGTGTGTATGGTCGCGCCAGCATCAGCTTCTACGCATTTAACAGCAACGGCAATAAGGGCATCGCCTGCGGTTTGAACAACCTGCAGAAAATCCGTGACGGTGAGCCCCTGGGAGGCAAGGCGAGTGCTGAGGACGATTTCGCAACCGAGAACGACGAGGACTTCCTCGCCTAAGACCTACATCATTTTCGGATGGTGGCGGAGGGGTTTCTCTCCGCCACTTTCCGTATGGAGGGCAAACACTATGAAAACCTTAGAAATAGATATTGAGACATACAGCAGCGCCGATCTCTCCAAATGCGGCGTATATAAATATGTAGAAGCACCCGATTTCGGAATCATCCTCTTTGGATATAGCATAGACGGCGGCGAGGTATGCGTGGTCAACTTGGCGCAGGGCGAAACGCTCCCTGCCGAGGTGCTGTCGGCATTGGAGGACGAGTCCGTCATCAAGTACGCCTTTAATGCCTCTTTTGAACGTGTCTGTATTTCACGCTTTCTTGGCTACACGACCGGGGAGTATCTCGACCCGTCATCATGGCGCTGCTCCATGATATGGTCGGCGTATCTCGGCATGCCGCTGTCTCTGAAGGGCGTCGGCACGGTGCTCGGCTTGGACAAACAGAAGATGGACGAGGGCAAAGACCTCATCAAATTCTTCTGCCAGCCCTGTGCGCCGACAAAAGCCAATGGCGGCAGGACGCGCAATCTTCCATCCGACGCGCCGGACAAGTGGGCTACCTTCAAAGACTATAATAAACGGGACGTTGAGGTGGAAATGCTGATACAGCGGAAGCTCGCCAAGTTCCCAGTGCCGGACAGCGTCTGGGACGAGTACCACTTAAGCGAAGAGATAAACGACCGGGGCATCCGTGTAGATATGCCCTTCGTAAAACAAGCTATCGCCTTTGATGAACGGTCACGCACCCGGCTCTTCGCCGCGATGCGGGATATCACCGAGCTGGACAACCCCAACTCCGTACAACAAATGAAGTCATGGCTTGCCGACAATGGCCTCGAAACAGACACGCTCGGCAAAAAGGCGGTGGCAGCGCTGGTAAAGGACGCTCCCGGAGAGCTTGGCGAGGTATTGCAGCTTCGCCAGCAGCTTGCGAAATCCTCCGTCAAAAAGTACACCGCTATGGAAAACGCGGTCTGCGCAGATGACCGTGTCAGAGGGATGTTCATGTTTTACGGAGCCAATCGCACTGGACGCTGGTGCTTAACCGGCGACCATGAAGTTCTCACGGATAATGGTTGGATGCGCCTGGATGAATGGGATGGCGGAAGAATTGCCTGTTGGAATCCGCATGGAGAAACAGTTTCCTTCCAAAAGGCAAAACAACTCGCTTTCCCATATCAGGGAGTCATGTTCGAGTATACGGATAAACGCATATCGCAAATTAGCACTCCGGATCACAGAATGTATGTTAAGAAGCGGTATGGCGGCGAATGGATCACAGATACGGTGCAAAATATGGCAAGTTACCGCCCGTCAATTCCGTTTACAGGATTTCGCCAGACAACATCGGGATTAGAACATGGTAAACTTCGCGTTATGGTGATGGTGCAAGCGGATGGTCACTACTGTGAAGACGGCACCATTAAACTTGGCTTTACCAAAATCCGAAAAGCGGAACGTTGTAAATCATTACTTAGGGCAGCAGATATCCAATACTCATATAAAGAGTATACGGATTCGGCAAAGACCCGATTGGCGTTTACCATTCTTTCTCGTGACGTACCTTTATGGTTAAGGCAGTTCAAAGATAAAACATTCGGAAGCTGGCTCTTTGATGAAAGTGCAGATGTCTTTTTTGATGAACTGGTCTACTGGGATGGCTATCGCTCTGCAAAAAACAGCATTCAGTATGTTACTTGCAATAAACAGAATGCTGATACAGTGCAGGCGTTCGCTCATATATCAGGTAGAGCGGCATCAATAAGAACCAAAACAAGAGCTGATGAACACCCGAATTGGAGCGACGCTTATTATGTGGATATTTGGCTTACTCCCATCAACTGTCACGAAGTCCGTGTTAAACCGAAGCTTCATAATTTCGACGGACAAGTATACTGTGCAGAAACCTCAACAGGATATTTCCTCGTTCGTCGAGATGGGAAGGTGTGGGTTACGGGTAACTCAGGTCGGCTGGTTCAGCTTCAAAATCTGCCTCAGAACCATATTCCCGACCTCGCCGAAGCGCGGAGTCTGGTGGCTGGCGATCACTACGATGCGCTCGAAATGCTGTATGAGGATATCCCGGACACTCTCTCCCAGCTTATTCGCACGGCATTCGTGCCGAGAGTCGGGACAAAGTTCATTGTTTCGGACTTCAGTGCCATTGAAGCGAGAGTGATCGCGTGGCTTGCCGGGGAAAGCTGGCGCACGGAGGTTTTCCAGAACGGCGGCGACATCTACTGCGCATCCGCTTCAGCCATGTTCAAAGTTCCAGTGAAAAAGCATGGCGTGAACGGCCATCTGCGGCAAAAAGGCAAGATTGCGGAACTGGCACTTGGCTACGGCGGCTCCGTCGGTGCGCTCAAAGCAATGGGCGCTTTGGAGATGGGACTGACCGAGGACGAGCTTCAGCCGCTGGTAGACGCGTGGCGAAAATCCAATCAGCGCATCGTGAAGTTCTGGTGGGATGTCGACCGCGCCGTGAAGACCGCCGTAAAGGAGAAAACCACTGCATCCACAAATGGTGTCAGCTTTTCCTACCAGAGCGGCTTCCTGTTTATTACGCTGCCAAGCGGCAGGCGGCTTGCGTATGTGAAGCCGCGCATGGGCGAGAACCGCTTCGGTGGCGCGTCTGTGACTTATGAGGGAATCGGCAGCACGAAGAAGTGGGAGAGGCTTGAGTCCTATGGCCCCAAATTCGTAGAAAACATTGTTCAGGCAACATCAAGGGATATTCTCATGTATGCCATGCAGACGCTCCGCTGCTGCTCCATCGTCGCCCATGTGCACGATGAGCTCATTATCGAGTGCGACAAGCAGGTATCAGTGGATGCCATCTGTGAGCAAATGGGTCGGGTTCCGCCCTGGGCTAAGGGGCTTATACTCCGCGCCGACGGCTACGAATGCGACTTCTACAAAAAAGACTGATGAAGCGGCACTGAGTCCAGCTTTGGGCTTAGTGCTGTTCTTATTAAAAATATATATGATCCTTCGTCAAAGTGCTCCGCTTATGTCCAGCGAGTAGTAAGAGGCGGTAACGCCCGAACTATGAAGGAGGATTATCCACTATGTTTTATGTAAAAGAGAAAATCAGCGACGCCGTGAATGTGACTGTCGAGATCACCGACGAGAATGTGTTCACGCGCTGTCCTGGCTGCGGCAACGAGGTGTGTATTGACCTTGCCGAGCTTTTCAGCGATGGTGAGTGCGACCTGTATGGTACCGCAGTATACTGCGAGGAATGCAGCCTGAAGATTAGGAGCAACAAAAAATCGGAGAGAAGTCAAGAAAGTTCATTTGAGTCTCTTTACGAAAGGCGCGGTAATCAACATGAATGAAAATAAGATTAAGCCTCACCAGTGGGTGTATATCATTGAAACCAACTTGAATCGTCTTAAAGTAGGCGTTGCATCCAACCCTGCTGAACGAATTAGCACATTGGAGCGAATTGGGGGTTTTCAGGTAACACGCCAGAAACTAATAGGACCTTTTCAAAACGGCTATCAGGTAGAAGCTGAGATTCACAAGCGGTTTAACGCACAGAGAATTATTGAAGAGTGGTTTTCCGTATCATTTGAAGATGGTGTTCAGCTTGCTACATCCGTTGCCAAAGAAATAGGCGATAGCCGCATTGTAAATTGTAATAATACGGGTGATTGCCAGGAAATATTGGATGCGATGTGTCCTGATCATCAGATTATCTCTGACTTTTTGGAGGCCATATATAACGTCAACATAAAAATAACACAGGGTGAAGACGAAACGATATGGCTTGAATCCGAAGAATACGGGTTATTCAAACCGGATTTTCTGCAAGCGTTTATGAAGTTGGAAAAGATAGGAGACGCAGCTTTATGAGCATAAATAAGTTTAACTCCGATGGCTACTACGACCCAACGGCTCATGCCGTGCTTTCCGTCATCGAAGCCGAGGAAAAGGCGCTCCGGGCGTTTCGCCCTATCGTTTATATCTGCTCTCCGTTTTCAGGCGACGTGGACGGCAACGTCGCGGCGGCGCAGCGGTACAGCCGATTTGCCGTGGACAAGGGTTATATCCCCATCGCTCCGCATCTGCTGTTTCCGCAATTCCTCAACGACAACGACCCAAAGGAACGCCAGCTCGGATTGTTCTTCGGCAGCGCCCTGATGAGCAAATGCGCCGAGGTATGGGTGTTCGGCGGCCACATCTCAGCCGGTATGGAGGCCGAAATCAAACGCGCCAAGTGGAAGGATTACCGCTTGCGCTACTTTACAGAAAACTGCGAGGAGGTCAGCGAATATGCGTGAATTGAAGATTGCCTTCGGTAACTCCCGTCAGGCAAAATTCTGGTCGAATAAGACTATGTCCTTCGGTGACATATGCGACCGACTGAAAACGCCAATACGCACTACTGAAACAGCCGAAGAATATGCCAAGCTCCCGAAGCCCAAGCGTGATGAAATAAAAGATAAGGGTGGCTTCGTCGGCGGGCATTTGCGAGACAACCTTCGCAAGGTTGGAAATGTCTCCTGCCGCTCTCTGTGGACGCCCGATATCGATAATGCTACGCCGGAGTTCGTCGCAGCGTTGGAGAATAAGCTGAATTTCAGGTGCGCGGTGTATTCCACACACAGCCACACGCCGGAAGCGCCCCGTCTCCGTATCGTCGCGCCCTTCACAAGAGATGTTTCTGCTGACGAGTTTGTGGCGGTATCCCGCTATATGGCTGCGGAGCTCGGTATCGATATGTTTGACGAGTGTTCCTTTATACCAAACCAGCTCATGTACTGGCCGACCTGCCCGTCAAACGGTGAATATATCTGCGAGTTCTTTGACGGCGAGCTGCTTGACCCGGATAAAATTCTGGCGGCGTACCCCAATTGGCAGGATTGCTCTTTACTACCCACCACCTCGCGGGAAAGCAAGGTCAGCAAGCCGAGTCAGAAGCCGCAGGAGGACCCTCTCGCCAAGTCCAGCGTAGTCGGTGCGTTCTGCCGTGCCTATTCAATTACGGCAGCAATCGACAAGTTTCTCTCAGATATTTATGC
>JAYFRC010000029.1:0-47700 GCA_034926415.1 Oscillospiraceae bacterium | reverse complement strand
CATGGAAGGCGGCGAGGCTGTCGTTATTCCCAACACCGAAGGTAGCCGCACCACCCCGTCCGTCGTCGCATTTTCAAAGACCGGCGAGCGCATGGTCGGCCAGGTCGCGAAGCGCCAGGCAATAACCAACCCCGACCGCACTATTTCCTCAATCAAGCGCGACATGGGATCAGACCGCCGCATCAACATCGACGGCAAGGCCTACACCCCGCAGGAGATTTCCGCGATGGTGCTCCAGAAGCTAAAGAGCGACGCCGAGGCCTATCTCGGCCAGACCGTGACCGAGGCGGTCATCACCGTCCCCGCGTATTTCACCGACTCACAGCGCCAGGCAACCAAGGATGCCGGCAAGATCGCAGGACTCGACGTCAAGCGTATCGTCAACGAGCCGACCGCGGCTGCTCTGGCCTACGGAATAGATAAAGAATCCGATCAGAAGATCATGGTATTCGACCTTGGCGGCGGGACCTTCGACGTGTCCATCCTAGAGATTGGCGATGGCGTTATCGAAGTTCTCGCGACTGCGGGCAACAACCGTCTCGGCGGCGACGATTTCGACGAGTGCGTCATGAAATATCTCGCCAGCGAGTTCAAGCGCGAAAACGGCATTGACCTGACAAGCGACAAGGTAGCCATGCAGCGACTTAAGGAAGCGGCGGAGACGGCCAAGATAGAGCTTTCCGCCACGACCTCGACCAATATCAACCTGCCCTACATCACCGCCGACGCGACCGGCCCGAAGCACCTTGACGTGACTCTCAGCAGAGCCAAGTTCAACGAGCTGACCGCCCATCTTGTCGACGCAACGATGGGCCCTGTCAATCAGGCGATGAGCGATTCCGGCCTCAAGCCCTCCGAGCTTGCGAAAGTTCTTATGGTCGGCGGCTCGAGCCGTATCCCCGCCGTGCAGGACGCCGTCAAGAAGTTCACCGGCAACGAGCCCTTCAAGGGCATCAACCCCGACGAGTGCGTCGCGATGGGCGCCGCTATCCAGGCTGGCGTCATGACCGGCGACGTCAAGGGCCTTCTGCTTCTGGACGTCACTCCGCTGTCCCTCGGCATCGAGACCATGGGAGGCGTGTTCACAAAGCTGATCGACCGCAATACCACCATCCCCACCAAGAAGAGCCAGATATTCTCCACCGCCGCAGATAATCAGACGACGGTCGAGGTCAACGTCCTTCAGGGCGAGCGTCAGATGGCCGCCGCGAACAAGTCTCTCGGCCGCTTCCATCTGGACGGCATCGCTCCGGCGCGCCGCGGCGTGCCGCAGATCGAGGTCACGTTCGATATAGACGCCAACGGCCTCGTCAACGTCTCCGCCAAGGATCTCGGAACGAACCGCGAGCAGCACATCACCATTACCTCCTCTTCCAACATGTCCAAGAGCGATATTGAAAAGGCTGTCAAGGACGCCGAGCAGTATGCCGCCGAGGACGCGAAGATCAAGGAGAGCGCGGACGTCCGCAATCAGGCCGACCAGATGATCTACCAGAGCGAAAAGACCATGAGCGAGCTCGGCGACAAGGTCGGTCCCGAGGACAAGACCAAGATCCAGGCCGGCATCGACAAGCTGCGCGAGACCATGAAAGGCAGCGACATCGCGGCCATCAAGTCTGCTACCGAGGAGCTGACTCAGGCGGTCTACGCCGTGTCCGAGAAGATATACCAGCAGAACCCCGGCGCGGCACAGGGCGGACCTCAGGCCGGCCCCGGAGGACCCGACGCGGGCGCACAGGGCGGCGCTCAGAGCGGACAGCAGTACTACGACGCCGATTATAAAGTCGTCGACGACGATGACAAGAAGAACGGCGAGAACAAGTAAATAATAATCATTGCGGAGCCGTTTTTTGCGACGGCTCCGCAAAACCCTGTATATTTCCGGCCCGCAGCGGGTTCGGAATGGAGAGGAGGAGCAAGGCGGCGGCGGCAAACGGCGATAAATGCCGTTTTGAGCGAAGCGGCCTTTGCGGTGACGAATGGCAGAACAGAAACGCGATTTCTACGAGGTGCTCGGCGTTGAAAAGAACGCGTCCGAGAGCGATATAACAAAAGCATACCGCAAAACGGCCAAGGAAAACCATCCCGACCTGCACCCCGGCGACAAGGAGTGCGAAAAGCGGTTCAAGGAGATAAACGAGGCGTACGAGGTTCTCTCGGACGCCGATAAAAAGGCGCGCTACGACCAGTATGGCCACGCGGGGGTGGATCCCAACTTCGGCGCGGGCGGAGGTTTCGGCTGCGGCTTCGGCGGAGCGGGAGGTTTCGGCGACTTTGATTTCGGCGACCTCGGCGACATATTCGGAAGCTTTTTCGGCGGCGGCACGCGTGCTCCGCGCAACGGCCCCCGCCGCGGCGATACCATACGTACGTCCGTGTCCGTCAGCTTTGAGGAAGCGGCCTTCGGCTGCGAGAAAGAGGTTACGGTCAGCCGGAACGAGGAATGCTCCGAGTGCCACGGCACGGGCTGCGCCGCCGGAACGACGGCGGAAGTCTGTCCTGAGTGCCACGGCAGCGGAACGGTGCAGCAGCGACGCCAGACGCCGATGGGCGTTTTCGCTACAACGGGCGTCTGCCCCAAATGCGGAGGCAAGGGCAAGATAATACATCAGCCCTGCCCGAAGTGCCATGGCATCGGCATGGAGCGCCGGGCGCGCACGATAAAGGCCGATATCCCGGTCGGCATCGACAACGGCCAGACCATATCCCTTCGCGGTCAGGGGCACGCCGGAACGAACGGCGGTGGTGCGGGCGACCTGCATATAACCGTGACCGTCAGGCCTCATGAGATATTCAGACGCGAGGGCAATTCCGTGCTGTGCGAAGCGCCAATAACATTTGCGCAGGCGGCGCTCGGCGCGGAGATGGAGATACCGACTATTGACGGTAAGGTCAAATACGACATACCCGAGGGAACGCAGAGCGGGACGACGTTCAGGCTTCGCGGAAAGGGCATACCTAACCTCGGAGGCAAAGGCCGCGGCGACCAGTACGTAACCGTCTTTGTCGAAACGCCGAAGAACCTGAACGCGGAACAGCGCGAGCTGCTCAAAAAGCTGGGCGAAAGCCTCGGCGAGAACAATTACGCGGAGAGCAAGAGCTTCTTCCGGAAGTTCGGCAAGAACGCGAAAAAGAAGGACTGAGCCCATGTACCTCGCTGATTTCCACACACATTCGACCTGCTCGCCGGACGGTAACAATACCATGACGGAAATGGCGCTCGCGGCGGCGGAAAAAGGCATGGACGAGATATGTTTCACAGACCATCTCGACGTGATAGACTGGCAGGGAGAGCAGATATTTGAGCACGACTGGTCTCCTGCGAAAGGGCAGTATGCGGCCGCGCTGAAAGAGTGCGGCGGCCGCGTCGGGATAAAGCTCGGCGTGGAGCTCGGCCAGGCGGCCGAGGATTTTGAGCGTGCGGAAAAATTCTTCGCTGATGCTCCGCAGCTCGATTTCATTATCGGCTCGGTGCACAACGCCGCGAAAAAATACGGCAGGAAGGATTTCTGCGTTTTCGACAGCAGAGACGAAAATTACTGCCGCGAATGCATAGACGCCTATCTCGATGAAATGCTGGAAACGGCGAAATGGGGGAAATTCAGTGTACTGGGGCATATGACGCTCCCGCTGCGCTACATGAACGAGGACCTCGGCATGCACATGACGTTCGACGGGTTCGAGGACAAATGCAAAGCCGTTTTCGACGAGATAATCCCGAAAGGGATAGGCATAGAACTCAACACCAACCGCGGAAACTCGCCGCTTCCGTACGATAATCTGCTTCGGCAGTATCGCGCGCTTGGCGGAGAGATAATAACGATGGGCAGCGACTCGCATTCGCCCAGGTATATAGGCTGCAAATTCAGGGAGAACGCGGAACTGCTCCGCAACTGCGGGTTTGAATATTTTGCGACGTTTGAAAAGATGAAGCCGGTATTTCATAAGCTTTGACGCCTTAAAAGCCGGAGGCTTTTAAGGCGAATGGCTGCGGCCTGCCGAAGTCTGGACGAAAGCTGAAAGGCGGCTTTTTCCCGCGCGATATTTATCGCGCGGTAGCCCTTTGATTCAAATCAAATCGTCCGGAGTGAATCCGGTAGATTTCAGGGTTTTGCTTTCGGCAAAACGCTCGTATGCCGCACTTGCGGCGGCGCAAAAGCGCCGCGCAGCGATAAAAATTTGCGTTTTTAAGAAGGAGAATTTGCCATGAAAATCGCTCTCGGTTCCGACCACGGCGGCTTTGCTCTCAAGCAGGACGTCATAAAATACATTGAAAGCAAGGGTATTGAATATAAGGATTTCGGCACATACTCGACCGAAAGCTGCGACTATCCCGTTTTCGGCGAAGCCGCGGCGAAGGCTGTCGCCGCCGGTGAATGCGACAGGGGGATCGTTATCTGCACGACCGGCATCGGCATTTCAATCTCGGCGAACAAAGTAAAGGGCATACGCTGCGCGCTCTGCTCAGAGCCGCTTTCCGCCGAGATGACACGCCGCCACAACGACGCCAATATGCTTGCCATGGGCGGCGGCATGATAAACAAAAATATGGCCGAGCGCATAGTCGAGGTGTTTCTGAATACCGAATTTGAGGGCGGCCGGCATCAGCGCCGTATTGACATAATCTCAAAAATGGAAGAAAATAGATAATTATTGACACAATTAGCAACACGCCGTTTTATTCTTTCAGGAAAGAGGGGACGACATGGCGGGCAGGGGCACAAGAGGATATAGCAGTTACAAAGGAAAAAGACTGGGACTTAAGATCGCGCTCGCGGTGGTGCTTATAGCCATACTCGCGGCCGCGCTGCTGTTTCTGCGCTTTCAGGACAATATCGTGTTTGACGAACACGGGGCGCATTTTGAGTTTCCTGACAACAACTCGGGCGGCGTCACCTCCTCCGCATCCGGAGATACCGAAGAGAAGGAGGATCCGAACGCCGGCCTCGTCGTCGATATCCAGAAGCCGACAAACGCCCTCGCCGTTATACGCGTCGTGTCCGTAAGCTCGCTCACGGGCGGAGACGCGCTTGCCTCCGCCGGGAACACGGCGTTCGCCTATACCGTTATGGGCGAGGACGGTAAGCTGCCGTATTCGTCCTCCGTGGCGGGCGCAATATCCGCCGGAGCCTCCGGGACTGATACGTCCACGGCCGATAAAATAGCGGCCATGAAAGCCTCCGGACTTTACGCCGCCGCGCGCATATCGTGCTTCCGCGACGACGCCTACGAAAAGTATGACACCGCCGCCGCGATAAAAAATGTGGACAACAACGTCTGGTACGACGGTAAAATAAAGGCCTGGCTAAGCCCGTACAGCGCCGATGCGAGGTCGTATATAACCGCGATAGCCGTCGAATGCGCGCAGGCCGGCTATAACGAAATAATTCTCGACAATTCCTTTTTCCCGACCTACGGCCGCACGGAGCGTCTTAATTTCACCGGCGAGACAGCGACGAAGACCGAGGCGATAAACGCCTTTCTGACCGAGCTCGGCGCTGCGCTTAAGCAGTACGACGTCCGTCTTGCGATATCCGTTCCGTCGGATTATGTTATAAACGGTTCCGACGCCGCCGCGGGTTTTGACATCAAGACCCTGCCCGATTGCGTCGAGCGGCTGTACGTCTCCGGCGGCGACGAAGCGAAGCTGCGCGAGGCATACTCCGCTGCCCGCCCTGATTCGGACGCGAACGCCTGCGTTGTGGTGTCCTCGGTCTCAGAAACCGGGAGCTGCCTCGTCTCATAAACTTTTGTTCGCTGCATATGAGTGGCCGGCAACACAGAAAACGAACTTTTGCGGCGTTTTCCGCGTTGTTTTTTGCGCCTGAATTTTTATTTTGCGCCAGGTAAAATCAGCGTGTTTCCGATTGCACGAAAATAAGCTGCACCCTAAAATCAACATAATCAACATAATTTTATTGGGATTCTTAGCTGTAAACGGTTAAAATAACGACAAAAATTTTTACTCTTGTTAAAAATATAATTAAGATTTGAAACGGTAAGATATCATTATTAAACTTGCACGATTAAAAATAAACAATTTTGGGCGTGAAAAATTGTTTATTTTGTTGAAATGACTGCGCGGGTGTGATATAAATAAAGCATATTTTGTATGGCATTGAGAGGAGTAATTTTGTTCATGAAAAAGAAACTGCTGGCTCTGTATGCGACTGTCATAACGATAGTGGCGTGCAGCTCTCTTGCACTGGCTGCTGAGGAGGACATCGGAACCAACCTTCCCGTATGGATGATAATTCCGTTTGTCGGCATGCTGCTGTGTATAGCGATCTGCCCACTTGTCAATGGCGAGTGGTGGGAAAAGAACCGCCATTGGGCCGTTATCGGATGGTCTCTGCTGTTCCTCATCCCCTTCGCCGTGATGTACGGCGGCGGCACGATGCTGGAGCATCTGCTCGAGTCCGTCGTTGGCGATTATCTTACGTTTATCGTCCTGCTGTTCGGTCTGTTCTGCGTCGCCGGCAATATTTGCCTTGAGGGCGATCTGCAGGGCAAGCCCGGCACCAACGTGAAGCTGCTGCTCATAGGCACGATATTGGCTTCCTGGATAGGCACTACCGGCGCGTCAATGGTTATGATCCGCCCGCTTATCCGCGCGAACAGCTGGCGCAAAAACAGCGTTCAGGTCGTTGTGTTCTTTATCTTCCTCGTCTCCAACATGGGCGGCGCGCTGACGCCTATCGGCGATCCCCCGCTGCTGATGGGCTTTATGCGCGGAGTTCCGTTCGAGTGGGAGCTTGCTCACCTGACCCCGATACTTATTTTCAACGTAATCATCATGCTCGTAATATTCTTCTTCATGGACAACAGATCCTATAAGAAGGATATCGCCGCGGGTCTTACATATCAGGCAGAGGGCATCAAGTCCAAGCTGCACGGCTCGCACAATATTATCTTTATGCTTCTTATCGTATTCGCGGTTATTCTGTCCGGCGTTCTGCCCGCTATGCCCGCGTTTCAGAACGCGGCCGGCGAGGTCATCAGCCTCCATGTTTACGGCGATGTTGCTCTGTCTGTCCCGAACATCATCGAGATAGTTCTTATTCTCGTCGCCGCGCTGCTTTCGTTCAAGACGACGAAGCAGGAAGTCCGCGACAACAACCACTTCACTTGGGCCGCTATCGAAGAGGTCGCGGTGCTGTTCATCGGTATCTTCATCACGATGATACCCGCACTGCTTCTCCTGAAGGCTCACGGCGCGGAGCTCGGACTCAACCAGCCCTGGCAGCTCTTCTGGGCCACCGGCGCTCTGTCCTCGTTCCTCGATAACACCCCGACTTACCTCGTGTTCCTGACCACCGCCGGAGCCGAGGGCGCGACGGCAGGCATTGTCACCACCGTCGGCACGGTGCCAGCACTGCTGTTGGTAGCCATCTCCTGCGGCGCCGTCTTCATGGGCGCGAATACCTACATCGGCAACGCGCCGAACTTCATGGTCAAGTCCATAGCCGAGGAAAACGGCATCAAGATGCCTTCCTTATTCGGATATATGTTATGGGCCGTCCGTTACCTTGTTCCCGTATTCATTATCGATACCGCCATCATAGAGTTTATCTATCCCGCATTCCTCAACATGATAGGCGCGGCATAAGCGGCGCAAACGCAAATACCTAGCCGGCCGGAGGCAAAGCCTCCGGCCGGCTTTTTTGCACTAAAAGCAGAGGGAATAACGCTGGTTTTGGTACTTTTTTTCTGAAATATTACTGAAAGAAGCTGCAAAATGCGGAATATAGTGTAGATTTGCATAATATTTCCATCGCCGCAAATGATATATTCAGAATGCTCAAAAAGCATAAGATAGCGGAGAAAGCACAAAATATTTATACAAAGTAGCCAAAAAATGGGAAATTTTTCTACAAGTTGTTAAATTGCTGACGATATCGGTAAAAATTGACGCTCAGGGGTTAAAATTTTAACGAAATATTTTGAAAAATCCCGCGAAAACGCTGTTAATCGTGGGATTTTGGACTTTCCGCTGTTGCTTTTCGGAAAGTCACAGTTTATAGTATAAGGCATAGCAAACTGGTCAGGTATAAGGTTTTCCGGCGACGGACGACCTTATAAAATTTTTGTCCGCGGTGCGAGCGGACGGAGATCTGGCCGCGGAAATATCCCGTTTTCCGCTGCTGTAACATCAGCAAAGAGGTTACAATTGAAGGAGGTGATAGTGTGGGTGTAGCTGAAGAAATTCAGGAACAGCTTTTGTACAAGGACCTGTTTAACATCGGAGGACTTGCAATTCCTTCATCGGTCGTTGTAACATGGGGGGTCATGATTTTCCTGGTCGTATTTTCGATCATCATGACGCGGCACATGAAGCTTGTGCCGACAGGGAAAAAGCAGCTCTTTATAGAAAAGCTCGTCGAGATGCTCTATAACGCCGTTTACGGACTGATAGGGGAGAAAGGCAAGCGATATATCCCTTATCTTGTGACGGTAATGCTGTATCTTGGTGTGGCCAATATGGTTGGAATGCTTGGCATAAAACCGCCTACAAAGGACCTGAATACTACGCTTGGACTCGCGCTGATGAGCATTGTGCTCGTACAGTACGCGGGCATTCATGAAAAAGGCGTAGGAGGATGGTTGAAAGCGTTTACGCATCCCATAGCGATGATAACGCCTATGAATATTCTGGAGCTCGGCATAAAGCCGCTGTCGCTCTGTATGCGACTCTTCGGAAATGTTCTCGGCGCGTTCATTATCATGGAACTTATCAAATTCGTCTGTCCGCTGTTCGTACCTATGGTGCTCAGTCTGTATTTTGATATCTTCGACGGATGTCTTCAGGCCTACGTCTTTGTGTTCTTGACGTCCTTGTATATCCAGGAAGCCATTGAATAACAAAACAAATTAACCAAAACACCGCAAATCCATAATCGAATATCCACATATCAACATCAACAAAAACTACAAAGAACAAATTTAGGAGGATTATTATGTCTTTTACAGCAATTGGTGCAGGTATTGCCGCTCTGACCGGACTTGGCGCCGGCATTGGAATTGGTATCGCTACTGCTAAGGCAACCGACGCGACTGCTCGTCAGCCCGAGGCTTCCGGCAAGATCATGACCACCCTGATTCTCGGCTGCGCACTGGCAGAGGCTACCGCTATTTACGGCCTGGTTGTCGCTCTGATGTGCATCATCATGCTGTAAGCTTCCGCAAGGAATTACTTATCGGCATCCCAATGAATCCGGGCAAATATGATTTTTAAGTTGGAGGCAACAGTATGATCGTAATTAACTGGAACATCATCTGGACTGTTGTCAACCTGATAATCCTGTTCATCCTGCTGAAGATCTTTCTCTTCAAGCCGGTTCTCGGCATGCTTGAGAAACGTCGTCAGACCATCGAAAACTCCCTCAACGAAGCGGATCAGAAGAATACTGTGGCCGGAGAACTGAAGGCCAAGTACGAGGATTCCCTCAAGTCCGCGCGTCAGGAGTCGATTCAGATTGTTAGCGACGCGAAGGATCGCGCGCAGGTACAGTACAATCAGATTATTGACAAGGCGAACGTCGACGCTACGCAAATCGTTCACCAGGCCAACGCTTCCGCCGTGGCCGACCGCGAGGCGGTCATGAAGGAAGCGCAGGGCGAAATTGCGAATCTTGCATTGGCAGCCGCATCAAAGCTGCTCGGCAGCAACGTCGATGCGAAAGCCAATAAGGATATGCTCGACGCGTTTCTGTCGGAAGCGGGGTCGGTTAAATGACCGTAGTATCCGACAACTATGCCAAAGTCCTGTTTGATATGAATTACGACGCGGAAGCGGTAGATCAGATGCGCGCGCTGCTTTCCAACAAAGAGCTTTCCACATCGCTGGAGAGCCCCTTTGTACGCAAGAAGGCAAAGCACGCGATAATTGGCCAGCTGTTTCCGGCGTCTGTATGTAATTTTGTGAAAGTGATGAGCGACAACGGCGACATTGCGCTTGCGGACGATATGTTCGATACGTTTGACGCCCTGCAGCGCGAAAAGCGCGGCGCCATCAAGGCCACATTTACGTACGTTACAAAACCCGATGGCGCGCAGATAAGCAAATTGAAGGAAAAGATTTGCTCCATGTACGGCAAGAAGGAAGTCGAGCTCGACATGAAGGAGGATCCTGCCCTCGTAGGTGGGTTCGTACTTCAGGTCGGCGATACCTTGCTGGACAAGAGCATCCGCACTTCGATCCTCAGGATGCAGCGTCATTTTGCAGTGAGGTGAAAGAATGAGCAACGTCGATTCACAGAAAATTATTTCTGTATTGAAAAGCGAAATCGAGAACTACAACAGCGCCGCCAAGGCCGAGGACGTCGGCAAGATAACCACACTGGGCGACGGCGTCGCGACCATTTACGGTCTGCAGAACGCCAAGTACGGCGAGCTTCTCGAATTTGAAAACGGTACTCGTGGAATGGTGCTCAATCTGGAACAAAAGACAGTCGGCTGCGTTCTGTTCGGTTCGGACAAAGGCCTTGTCGAAGGTTCCACGGTTAAGTGCACAGGCCAGGAGGCCGGCGTTTACGTCGGTCAGGGCACAGTCGGACGTGTCATAGACTCCCTTGGCATGCCCATTGACGGCAAGGGCCCGATAGCCGATGCGACGGATTACCGCCCCATCGAGAAAAAGGCTCCCGGCGTCATAACCCGTCAGGAGGTCTCCGTGCCCCTGATGACCGGTACTCTTGCAATAGACTCCATGTTCCCCATCGGCCGCGGGCAGCGCGAGCTAGTCATCGGCGACCGTCAGACCGGCAAGACCGCTCTGACGATAGATACCGTCCTGAACCAGAAGGGACAGAACGTTATCTGCATTTACGTCGCTATCGGACAGAAGGCGTCCTCCGTGGCGAAGGTCGTCGGCACGCTGACCAAATACGGCGCTATGGATTACACCATCGTCGTCACGGCTACCGCAGCCGACCCTGCTCCTCTGCAGTATATCGCGCCCTATACCGGCGCTACCATCGGCGAGCACTTCATGGACGAGGGCAAGGACGTCCTTATTATCTATGACGACCTGTCAAAGCAGGCTCAGGCTTACCGTGCGATATCTCTGCTGCTTAAGCGCCCTCCCGGGCGCGAGGCTTACCCCGGCGACGTTTTCTATCTGCATTCCAAGCTCCTCGAGCGCGCGTGCAGAAGAAACGCCAACTTCGGCGGCGGCAGCATGACCGCCCTGCCCATCATTGAGACGCAGGCCGGCGATATTTCCGCATATATTCCGACTAACGTTATTTCCATAACCGACGGCCAGATATTCCTCGAGACCGACCTGTTCCATTCCGGACAGCGTCCGGCAGTCAACGTCGGTCTGTCCGTCTCCCGCGTCGGCGGCAAGGCTCAGACCAAGGCGATGAAGGCCGTCTGCGGCTCTCTTCGTATAGACCTGTCGCAATACAAGGAAATGGAAGCGTTTTCTCAGTTCAGTTCCGACCTTGATGAGGCTACCAAGGCACAGCTTGCTTATGGTAAATCCCTGTTCGAGCTGCTGAAGCAGCCGCTTTACAACCCGATGCCGGAGCATAAGCAGGTCATTCTTCTGGCTGCTGCTTCCAACAAGCTGATGGTCGACGTTGACGCCAAGGATATGCAGGCGTTTAAGACCGAACTGACAGAATACATCGAAGGAAAGTACCCCGATATGGTCAAGTCTATTGACGATACCGGAAAGATTTCTGACGACGACATAGCAAAGATTCTGGAAGCAGCGAAGGAATTTAAGAGTAGTAGGTGATTTCATGGAAAGCATGAGAGATATCCGGACGAGAATGACATCCGTCCAGAAGACCATGAAGATCACCAACGCTATGTACCTGATGGCTTCCTCCAAGCTGAAGAAAGCCAAATCCAGACTGGCGAATACCGCGCCGTATTTCAATAAGATGCAGGATACCATCGCTGACATCCTGTACCATTCCGAATCGATAGAGAACAAGTTCTTTGTCGAGGAGCTTCCGGAGCCCGCCAAGGACGACGGAAAGAAGCGCGGCTACATCGTCATCACCTCCGATAAGGGTCTGGCGGGCGCATACAACCACAACGTCACGAAGATGACGGAGGCAGAGCTCAAAAAAGGCGGCGACAACACGCTGTACTTTATCGGCTATGCGGGAAAGAACTATTTCCGCAAGAAAGCAGAGCTCGGCCACAACGACGCGGAACACAATTACGCCGCTGTGGACCCCGACATCTGGCGCGCATACGAGCTGGCTGAGTTTGTGATCAACGAGTACAAAAAGGGCAATCTGGATGAAGTCTACGTCGTCTATACAAAAATGCGCAATGCACTGGCGTCCGACGCGGAGATGCTACGCATACTGCCGCTGACTAAGCGTATGTTCAACTATAAGGCCGTGGAAGGCGCCAAGGATTTCAAGGCGACATATATGCCGTCTCCGGACGCCGTCCTCGCCCAGATAGTACCCAACTACGTCAAAGGTCTGCTGTACGGTGCCATGGTCGAAGCCTTTGCGTCCGAGCAGAATGCTCGTATGGCCGCAATGGACAACGCGACCGAAAATGCGAAGGAGATCGTCAAAGGGCTGTCTTTGCATTATAACCGCGTGCGTCAGGCCGCTATAACGACGGAGTTGAACGACATCGTCGGCGGCGCGAACGCACAGGAATAGTAGGAGGTACTAATGGAAAAGGGTAAAGTCGCACAGGTCATGGGCACTGTTGTCGACGTGGTGTTTGAAACCGACTACCTCCCTCAGATAAACGAGGCTCTTAAGGTCAAGGTGGGCGACGCCTACCGTGTCATGGAGGTCGCCAAGCACATGGGCAACCGTATGGTTCGCTGCACTCTGCTTGACGCGGCCGAGGGCCTTTCAAGAGGAATGGAAGTCGAAGCTACCGGAGACTATATCAAGGTTCCGGTCGGCGAGAATACACTGGGTCGTATGTTCAACGTCATCGGCGAGGTCATAGACGGCGGAGAGGAATTCCCCGCTGACGCCGAGCGCTGGCCCATACACAGAGCCGCTCCCTCTTTTGAGGAGCAGAGTCCCGTCGCGGAGAT
This sequence comes from Oscillospiraceae bacterium, assembly GCA_034926415.1. Lineage (GTDB taxonomy): Bacteria > Bacillota > Clostridia > Oscillospirales > Oscillospiraceae > JAYFRC01. Next base: position 34,667 of record JAYFRC010000029.1, on the reverse strand, counting down.
ACTGGAGACCGGCATCAAGGTCATCGACCTTCTGGCTCCGTACGCGAAGGGCGGCAAGATCGGTCTGTTTGGAGGCGCCGGAGTCGGCAAGACCGTTCTTATTCAGGAGCTTATCACAAACATTGCGCAGGAGCACGGCGGCTACTCGGTGTTCACCGGAGTCGGCGAGCGTACCCGTGAGGGCAACGACCTGTGGAATGAGATGTCAGAGTCCGGCGTTATCAAGAAGACGTCTCTGGTCTTCGGCCAGATGAACGAGCCCCCCGGGGCACGTATGCGCGTCGGTATGACGGGCCTGACGATAGCAGAATACTTCCGCGACAAGGAGCACCAGGACGTGCTTCTCTTCATTGACAACATCTTCCGTTTCCTGCAGGCAGGTTCCGAGGTTTCCGCACTGCTTGGCCGTACGCCTTCCGCAGTCGGATATCAGCCTACCCTGGCAAACGAGATGGGCGACCTTCAGGAAAGAATAACCACCACCCGCGAAGGCTCCATCACGTCCGTCCAGGCGGTCTACGTCCCCGCGGACGATCTGACCGACCCTGCGCCTGCAACTACGTTCGCACATCTGGACGCCACCACGGTTCTTGAAAGAAAGATCGCCGCAATGGGCATTTATCCCGCGGTCGATCCCCTTGGCTCCACCTCTCGTATGCTTGAAGCGGACGTTGTTGGAGAGGAGCACTACGCTGTCGCGCGTAAAGTTCAGGAGATTCTGCAGCGTTACGAAGAGCTGCAGGACATAATTGCAATTCTCGGTATGGAAGAACTGGACGAGAACGATAAGCTCACGGTTTATCGTGCCCGTAAGATCCAGAAGTTCCTGTCCCAGCCTTTCCATGTCGCGGAAAACTTCACCGGCGTCAAGGGCGTCTATGTCCCCGTCGCCGAGACGGTTCGCGGCTTCAAGGCGATCATCGACGGTGAAATGGACGAATATCCTGAGATAGCGTTCTTCAACGTCGGTACTATGGATGACGTCAAGAAGAAGGCTGAATCTCTGAAAGCCCAGTAAGCGGCTTAAGGAGTGAGGTGCAAAGATGAATACATTTACTTTGGAAATCGTTGCCACCGACACAGACTTTTATCAGGGTCCCTGTGAAATGCTGACGGTCACGGCCGTAGACGGTGAAAAGGGGATACTGCAGGGTCATGAACCTATGGTTATGGCTCTTGCGGCGGGGGAACTCCGTTACACTGTCGACGGTAAGCAGCACATTGCTGCCGTGGGCGACGGCTTTGCGGAGATAACGGGCGACAAGGTCGTCATTATCTCCGATTTCGCTGAAAAGCCCGAAGACATCGACGCCAAGCGCGCGGAACGGGATAAAATCCGCGCGGAGGAGCGTCTCAAGGCAAACGAGAGCGCTATGGAGTACGCCCGCGCGCAGGCGGAACTCTCTCATGCCATTGCACGACTGAAGGTAATCAGAAAGACTCTGAAACAGTAAGATCGGAAGAGCCGACGATTTACAACAACAAAAGCTCCGCGGCTTCATGCCGCGGAGCTTTTGTCATCCGCATACGGCTTGCGCCGTCTCCGATGTTCTGCTATACTGTGAAAAATCAACTGACGGGAGGCGAAACCATGGCGCTTGATATTATTGCATTTGTGATACTTTGCCTCGGCGGAGGCTACGGCGTTTATTATATCGTATCCGCCATCAGGGGCAGAGAGGCTTTCGCGTCCGCGCGCGGGAGCGTTCCGCTGAACGCGGTGCTGACCGGAGGGATATTTTTTCTCGCGTCGATGGGCTTTCCCGATTTTGTTCTCGGAACACTGCTTTACAGGAAGACCGGCATAGTCGACGACGAGACGCTTCCCGGCACGCTCGTCGCGGCGACGATAGTGCCCGGCGCGCTGATAGCGGCCATATACCTTTCCGGCGCGGCTGCAGCGCTTCCGACGGTGCTTTTGTGCACCGCTGTCGAGGCCGCGGGAAGCGTGGTCGGGTCGAGGGCGGTTCGGCGTCTCGGCGGCGGAAAAACGCGCCGTGCGCTCGGCGTGCTTATGCTTGTGGCTGTGGCGGCGCTAGCGGTGAAGAGCGCTGTTGCGGCGGAGGGCGCGGCGAACGCTCTTTCGCCCGCGGCGATGGTTGTTGCGCTGCCGGTATTGTTTGTTATCGGCTTTATAAATATGATAGGCTTTCCGATGAAGCCGTCGTCGCTGCTCGTGCTGCTGCTGCTCGGAATGAGCCCGGTCAGCGCTATGACCGTCGTGATGACCATGGGCTCGGTCGGTCCGATACTAGGCGGCTTCGGCGCGATAAGGGGCGGAAAATACAACAGGAAGACGGCGCTGTGCGCGGCGACCTTCGGACTGCTCGGCGCAGCCGTCGGAGCGTACTTTGCGCTGACGCTTAACGCGACGCTTTTCCTAGTCATACTTATCGCCATGATGTGCTTTACAGCATTCACGCTGCTGAAGAAAACCGTTGCGTAAATCACGCTGAACGATTATAATTTAGTAACCTAAAACAAGACAGGAGTGGAATTTATGCCGCGTATAAGCAAAGAAAATTATTATCTCGACATCGCCGAGAGCGTTCTGGAGCGCAGCACCTGCCTGCGCCGGCACTACGGCGCAATAATCGTCAAGAACGACGAGATAATTTCGACGGGCTATAACGGCGCGCCCCGCGGCAGAAAGAACTGCGTCGATATAGGAAAATGCGCGAGGGAGGAAATGAAAGTCCCGCGCGGCGAACGTTACGAGCTCTGCCGCAGCGTTCATGCCGAGGCCAACGCCATCATTTCGGCGGCCCGGCGCGACATGGTCGGCGCGACGCTGTATCTCGCGGGGCGCGACGCGCGCACGGGCGAGCTACTCGGCGACGCCACCTCGTGCGCTATGTGCCGCCGCACGATAATAAATGCCGGAATCGAGCGCGTCGTAATACGACGCACCGAGAGCGAATACGACGTCGTTCCCGTGCAGACGTGGGTGGACGAGGACGATTCTCTGGAGCATACCTGCGAGTGTTACGAGGAATAAGAATTTCCGGTAATTTACCGCTCAATAAAAAAATTCCCCGCCGTTTTTACGGCGGGGAATTTTCATATCTTCGAAAATTATTTGTTCATTGCCTTGACCTTGTCGAACTCGTCGGTGATGTCCTTCTCCGGAGCCGGGGTGAGCAGCGACACGACGACGATCATGATGCACGCGACGATAAACGCCGGGAGCAGCTCATAGATGTTCCAGGCTCCGCCAAGCGGTCTCACCAGATATTTCCAGATAAACACCATCGCTCCGCCGCTTATCATTCCGGCCAGCGCGCCCCATCTGTTGGAGCGGCGCCAGAACAGGGCGAACAGCACTACCGGCCCAAACGCCGCACCGAAGCCCGCCCATGCGAACGAGACGATCGCGAACACGGAGCTGTTGGGATCCTTTGCGATGAACAGCGCGACGATGGCGATAGCTATCAGAGTGACACGGGCGGTTATCATCGAGGCGCGGTTGCTCATCTTTATTCCGAACGTGCCGAGCAGCAGGTTCTGCGAAACGCTTGAGGACGCGGCGAGAAGCTGTGAGTCGGCGGTTGACATCGTCGCGGCCAGTATGCCGGCGAGAATGACGCCAGCGAGCAGCGCGAACACCGCTCCGTGCTGGCTGATGAGCGCGGCAATGTGGACGATTATCGTCTCTGACGCGGACCCTTCGAGCACGCCGATGGCGCCGGCCTTGGACATCGCGAGTCCGACGACGCCTATCATCACCGCAACCGACATGGAGATGACGACCCAGACTGTGGCGATGCGGCGGGAGATCTTCAGCTTCTTGCCGTCGTGTATCGCCATGAAGCGGAGCAGTATGTGCGGCATTCCGAAGTAGCCTAGGCCCCACGCGGAGGTGGATATTATTGTTATGAGTCCGTAGGGATGAGCCGCGCTGTCGGCAACGCTGTATTTCGCGTTGAGGCTGAGAAAACCGGGCAGCGACTGGGCGTTGGAAATTACAGCGTCAATCCCTCCGGCGGCGTTGACGCCGAAGAAGAGCACGGCAATGAGAGCTATCGTCATGACGATGCTCTGGATGAGGTCGGTGGTGCTGGCGGCGAGGAAGCCGCCGAGCGCGGTGTATGCGATTATAACGGCGGCGGAGAGTACCAGCGCGGTCGTGTAGTCCACACCGAACAGACTGTTGAACAGCTTGCCGCAGGCGGCGAATCCGGAAGCCGTGTAGGGTATAAAAAAGATAACGATAACTATCGCAGAGATGGACAACAGGGCGCGGCTCTTGTCGTGGTAGCGGTCGGAAAAGAAATCGGGAATGGTTATCGAGTTCGTTACCGACGTGTAGCGGCGTATGCGCTTTGCGACTAAGAGCCAGTTGAGATAAGTGCCGACGGCGAGTCCGATGGCCGTCCACGACGCGTCGCATATTCCGGTGAGGTAGGCGACGCCGGGAAGCCCCATCAGGAGCCAGGAGCTCATGTCAGAGGCCTCGGCGCTCATGGCTGTGACTATCGGGCCGAGCCTGCGTCCGCCGAGATAGAAGTCGCCCGCGTCCTTGTTCCTGCGCGCGAAGATAACACCGATTATCAACACGACGATAAGGTACGCGGCGATTGAAGCGGATATAATAATGTTTGTCATTGAAAACGCCCCTCGCTCTCTTTATACAATAAATAAAAAATATTATAGCATGACCCCATCATGCTATAATATGGCCGCGCCTGCTACGGCATGACCTTAAATACGGACTTTTCGGCGCTCCGCGCCAAAAAGCACATATAATAATTGTCTTAAAATTATTATAACACAAGGCCGGACCTGCGTGAACACCCTAATGTGCTAAAGCAAAAAAACTGTATATTTATCCAGAAAACCGGGGCGAAACACTCGCTTTGTTCGGCTTTTTAACGGCACGGGAAAAGCAGCAGGAAGCGAGGAGGCATAATCATCATTTATGTGGATTTCCCCATCGCGTTGTGATAAAATTACTCCCGACAGGTTTCCACAACCCTGTCCAAGCGCTGCGCAAGCGGCGTTCGTTCGGCCGCGAAAGCGGCCGTTCTCTAAATAAAAAATGGAAGGAAAACATAATAATGAAGCATTTTGATACCCGCCGCCTCACCCTCGCCGCCGCCGTTGGCGCGCTCTACGCCGTGACGACCCTGTTTATTTCGGCCTTCGGCATAGCATACTTGCCAGTTCAGCTCCGCGTGTCGGAGGCGCTGTGCGTTTTGCCGTTCTTTTTCCCGGAGGCCGCTCCTGGGCTGTTCGTGGGGTGCCTTGTGGCAAATCTTCTGAGCCCTTACGGCATGCTTGACATCGTGTTCGGCTCGCTGGCGACTCTCATCGCTGCGATATGCACGGCGAAGGTCAAACACAAATGGCTCGCTCCGCTCCCGCCCGTCATATCCAACGGACTGATAGTCGGAGTGCTTATCGCATTTGAGGAGACGGGCTTTGGAAGCGGCTTTATGGCTGCGTTCGCATTCAACTGTGCGACGGTGGCCGCCGGTGAAGCCGTTTCCTGCTATGTGCTCGGCGGAATACTGCTAAGGGTGCTGCCGGACATAAGCTTTTTCAGAAAGCGCATACCGGAAGAAAAGCGCTGACGCGTTTTCGCGCCGGCCGATGAAAGGAATGTCGAAGCAATGAAAATACGCAAGGCCGTTATCCCCGCGGCGGGACTCGGAACCCGCATGCTGCCGGTCACGAAGACCGTACCCAAAGAGATGCTGCCGATGGTCGACCGCCCGGTGCTCCAGTACGTAGTGGAGGAAGCGGTCGAGGCCGGCATAGAGGATATACTTATCATCACCAACCGCGGCAAGGACGTTATGGAGGACTATTTCGACTACGCGCCGGAACTCGAACGCAAGCTGGACGACACGGGCAAACACGAGCTTATAAAACTTGTCCACGCTCCCGCCGACCTCGCGAACATATTTTTTGTGCGCCAGAAGCAGACGCTCGGCCTTGGCCACGCGATATATCAGGCTCGCCGATTTGTAGGAGACGAGCCTTTTGCCGTGCTGCTCGGCGACGATATAATCCGTGCTCCGAAAGGGTTGCCGGTCATCGGCCAGCTCATACGCGCGGCGGAGAAATATGACGCTTCCGTTATAGGCGTGCAGGAGGTCAGCGACGAAGCGATAAGCCGCTACTCGTCGGTGCGCGTGTCGGAGCTTGAAAAGCGCGTGTTCAGGGTCAACGACTTAAACGAAAAGCCGACTGCTGCGCAGAAGTTCTCAAACTACGCCATTCTCGGCCGGTATGTGCTCAAGCCCGAAATATTCAATATACTCGGGAACCTCGCTCCCGGCTATGGCGGCGAGATACAGCTGACCGACGGCCTTGAAAAGCTCTGCCACTGCGACAGTATGGTCGCAGTAGATTTCGAGGGGCGCAGGTACGATACCGGGAACCTCTGCGGCTTTCTGGAGGCGACGCTTGAGATAGCGCTCGAGCACCCGGAGACCGGGGATTGGCTGAAGGGCTACATAAAGTCGCGGGCGAAAGAGCTGTAAAAAAGTCCCGCGGAGTTTCGCCGCCGCGTTTCCGTACATACAAAGCTTACGCGGCATATGAAGTAAAAAGCCTTGACATTTGACAGTATTCATATATAATAATTAAGCCTGTAAAATTGTAAATACAGGCACATCCTTGCTCTCATCACAGAATGAGGGCCACAAGACCAGAAGGAGGTGCAACAAAATGGCAAAAGTATCTGCAAACTATGAGGTTGTCTATATCGTCGATCCCAGACTGAGCGAGGAAGACACCGCCGCCGTCGTCGCGAAGTTCAAGACTCTGGCGGAGCAGAACACCACCGCCGTTGAGGTTGACGAATGGGGCAAGCGCAAGCTTGCATATCCCATCAAAGACCAGAACGACGGCTACTATGTTCTGATGAACTTCACCAGCGCTTCGGATTTCCCCCGCGAGCTTGAACGTGTTCTCGGCATCACGGACGGAATCATGCGTTCCATAATCGTCTGCAAGGGCGAATAAGGAGGGCGAAAGGCAATGTTGAATCGTATCATCATCATGGGACGTCTGACCAGGGACCCGGAGCTGCGCCGCACGCAGAGCGGGATAGCGGTGACGTCGTTTTCCCTCGCTGTCGACCGCGATTTCAAGAGCAAGGACAGCGGCGAAAAGCAGACTGATTTTATTGACGTCGTAGCATGGCGTCAGACCGCCGAGTTTGTTAACCAGTACTTTGCGAAGGGCCGCATGGCCGTCGTTGAGGGCAGGCTGCAGATTCGCGACTGGAAGGACAAGGACGGCAATAACCGCCGCAGCGCGGAGGTAGTTGCCGATAATGTTTATTTCGGAGACAGCAAGCGTGACGGAGTCCCCATGGGCGGTGCTCCCGCGAATGCGGAACATTCCGGCGGCTACGGTGCGCCCGCGGCCGGCGGCAAGAGCGAGTTTTCCGAAATAGATGACGCGGACGGCGAGCTGCCGTTCTGAGTCATGCGACGATTATTCTGAAAAAAGGAGGACAACTTCATGGCTATGGATCGTGATAACGGCAGAGGCCCCCGCATGCGCAAGCGCCGCAAGGTTTGCCAGTTCTGCGCGGACAAATGCGAGTATATCGATTATAAGGATGCGGCCAAGCTGCATCGTTTTATTTCCGAGCGCGGTAAGATTCTGCCCCGCAGAACTACCGGCACCTGCGCAATGCATCAGCGCGAGCTGACCGAGGCTATAAAGAGAGCGCGCCAGATAGCGCTCCTTCCCTTCGTCACCGACTGAATAAATACATTGACCGTCAGCGCCGCACGAAAGTGCGGCGCTGTTTTTTTGTTTTGCTCTTTTGATTATGCAAGTTGGATTATCCGTCAAATTTTATTATTCCTATTGACAAGATAGGGATATATGTTATAATCATATTAATCCTACTAAAGAACTATGATTTGGTGATATGATAAAAAACGAAAGGAAAACTTCTATGAACGTATATGCCGACAATGCCGCCACCACCAAGATGAGCGAGACGGCAAAGCGCGCGATGTGCGAATGTATCGACTCCGTATGGGGCAACCCGTCGAGCCTTTATTCCGTCGGGCAGGAGGCCGCCGATGCTCTTGCCGGAGCGAGAGCGCGTGTGGCCGCGAGAATAAATTGCGACCCCAAGGAGATAACCTTCACCTCCGGCGGGAGCGAGGCCGATAATCAGGCAATTATGAGCGCTGCGTATCTCGGCGAAAAGAAAGGCAAAAAGCACATAATTTCCACCGCGTTCGAGCACCACGCCGTGCTTCACACTCTTAAAAAGCTCGAAAAGCAGGGCTTTGAGGTGACGCTGTTGGACGTCCACCGCGACGGCATAGTCCGCCCGGAGGAAGTGCGCAAGGCCATCCGCCCCGATACCGCGCTCGTTACGATAATGTTTGCGAACAACGAGATAGGCACTATTCAGCCAATAGGTGAGATAGGGAAAATATGCCGCGGCGCCGGAGTGATATTCCATACCGACGCGGTGCAGGCGGCGGGACATATTCCCATCGATGTAAAGGCTCAGGATATAGACATGCTGTCGATATCGGCGCATAAATTCCACGGGCCGAAGGGCGTCGGAGTGCTCTACGCCCGTAAGGGCATTCCGCTTTACACGCTGATCGAGGGCGGCGCGCAGGAGCGCGGCAAGCGCGCGGGAACCGAGAACCTGCCCGGTATCGTGTCGATGGCGGCGGCTCTCGACGAAGCCTGCGACAACATGGAGAAAAACGCCGCGCATATAATAAAGCTCCGCGACGAGCTTATGGACGGGCTTTCAAAGATACCGCACAGCGTTGTCAACGGAGACAGGAAGAACCGTCTGCCGGGCAACGTGAACATGTGCTTTGAGGGCGTCGAGGGCGAATCACTCCTGCTCCTGCTCGACCAGCAGGGGATACAGGCGTCGTCCGGCTCCGCGTGCACGTCCGGGTCGCTAGACCCAAGCCACGTCCTGCTCGCGATAGGGCTGCCGCACGAGGTCGCGCACGGCTCGCTGCGCCTGACGCTGAGCGAAAACAATACTGAAGAGGAAATTCTGCACATAATAAAAACAGTTCCCGCCGTAGTAGATTACCTTCGCGGTATATCGCCGGTCTGGGAAGAGCTTGAGAAAGGAGAACGCGCTCATGTTATATAGTGAAAAGGTCATGGACCACTTTACCCATCCGAGGAACCTAGGAAAGATGGAGGATGCCGACGGAATCGGCGAAGTCGGCAACGCAGTCTGCGGCGACATCATGAAGATGTATATCAAGGTTAAAGACGGCGTCATAACCGACGTCAAGTTCAATACCTTCGGCTGCGGCAGCGCCATCGCGACGAGCTCCATGGCTACCGAGATGATAAAGGGCAAGCCCGTAACGGAGGCGCTAGAGCTTTCAAACAAGGCCGTCGTCGAGGCGCTCGACGGACTGCCCGCGCACAAGATTCACTGCAGCGTGCTGGCTGAGGAAGCCGTAAAGGCCGCCGTCAAGGATTATTACGACAAGCGCGGCATCGCCTACGACAAAAACATGTTCCCCGACTGCGCATCCTGTACCCACTGCGTCGGAGAGTAAGCGATGGAGGTAAGAGAGCTTCAGGACGAGATAATCCGCCTGAAGGGCGAGAAGGACGTGTGCATTCTGGCGCACTACTATCAGTCGCAGGAGATACTGGAGGTCGCCGACTTTACCGGCGATTCGTACCAGCTTTCCGTTCAGGCGGCTAAGGTGCCGCAGAAAACGGTAATCATGTGCGGCGTGCGGTTCATGGCCGAGACGGTCAAAATACTCTCGCCGGACAAAAAAGTCTACCTTGCGAACAGGAACGCCGGCTGCCCCATGGCCAACCAGATGGACAGAGAGCTTGTGGAGCGGATGCGGAGCATGTACCCGGGCTGCGCGGTCGTGTGCTATATAAACACCACGGCGGAGCTCAAGACGGTCTGCGACGTGTGCGTCACATCCTCGTCGGCGGTGAAGATAATCCGCGCCATGGACGCGGACAAGATACTCTTCGTTCCCGACTGCAATCTTGGCGCGTATATCGCAAAGCAGGTGCCGGAGAAGCATATCGAGCTTGTCCACGGCGGCTGCCCGACCCATGTCCGTATCTCCGTCCGCGACGTCGAAAAGGCAAAACGGGAGCATCCCGGCGCGCTGCTGCTCGTTCATCCCGAGTGTCTGCCCGAGGTCTGCGACCTGGCGGATTTTGTCGGGAGCACGTCTGCGATAACGAATTACACGCTGACGGCGGACGCAGAGGAGTACCTTATCGGCACCGAAAACAGCATTGCCGAGCATCTTCAGTATGCCCGGCCCGACAGAAGGTTTTATCCCGTGAGCAACGAAGTAGTCTGCCATAATATGAAGATAACTACTCTGCCCGACGTTTACGACTGCCTTCTCGGCAGAGGCGGCGACGAGATAGCTCTCGATAGTGAGACAATGGTAGGCGCGAAGCGCTGCATCGACGAGATGATACGCCTCGGCGGATGATTGCCCGCGGTTCATTGCGGGGATTTCATACCCTCCCCCGGAATGAAATCCCCATGCTCCGCAGACCGAATAAAAGACCTCCACCGATATTTTATCGGGGGAGGTCTTTTTGTTTCTCAATATCAGTCAAACAGGATGAACAGTGCGTTGCCGGCTCCGGTGTCGATGGAGGGTCCGGCGTCATAGACCGCATAGGTTATCCCCGCACTTTCTAGCGCGGAGATGGCCGTGTCTATATTCGCGTTGGGAATCATATAGTATATGGCCACGGTCCCGTCGGGAAGCGAAGCCCGGAACGAGCCTGCGCAGAACTGGGACAGAGTGGTGGCTGCCGATGTTCCGGAGAGATAGACGGCCGAGTATTTCTCGCCCGAAGGGATGTACGAGGTGCTCGATGAATCCCCGCTGCCCTCGCCGCCGCCGTCCGCTGCGGTATCTCCCGCGGCATTGTCTCCCGTGGTGGTATCTCCCGCGGCGGTGTTGTCGCCGGGGATGAGGGTCGAATCGCCGCTTGGCGCGGTGTCCTCGGGCATGATAACGGCATCTCCGCCGGGGTTAGTCGTTTCGTCTCCGCTCCCTGAGGTATCGGAACCTGGATTCGTGGTCGCTTGGGGCGTCGTCTCGCTTCCGCCGCTCTGCGGGGCGGAATCGTTGTTCTGCGTATCTGTCTCGGACGACTGCGAGCCGTTTCCGGACGGCGGCGTGACCACCGGAGCCTTGTGCCCTAGGAATCCGCCGGAATAGGCGAGCAAAAGCAGCGCGACGCAGGCCGCAATGATGGTGAAGCGCCCGAAAACAAAGCGCCTTGACGGACGGTATTCGGGAAGCGCGCCGAGTTTGTTCTCTTTTCCAGAGGAGCGCTGTATGTCTCCCGAGACCTCGTGGGCGAAGCTCTTGGCCGGCTCCGGCAGCTTCGGCATTATGACGCCGAACGAGACATCGCAGGAGTTGCGCGCGGCTTCGAGTTCGGCAGTGACCTCTTCCACTGTGGATGAAAGAATCTCGGATGCCTCTACTATCGACAGTCCGCACATATCGACGAGCAGCAGTATGCGGCGCTTGTGAAACGGCACAGAGCTGAGCTTTTCGAGAAAGATCGTTATCTCAGGAGACACGGCGCGGTCGTCTCCCATGCGTATGGCGCCGGAGACGCGGCGCTTTTTGTGCTTGACGAAGCTCTCGCAGTCGCGAGAGGCGAGCGAGCACAGCAGGGCGGCAAAGCTCCTGTTCATGCGCTCGAGGTAGGATATCTGGTTCCAGGCCGTGACGAACACGCCGCGCGTTATCTCGTCGGCCGTTTCCTCGTTGCCGCAGAGGAAGAAGACGAGGTAGTATACGATCTTCTGATGCAGGTGTATAAGCTCCTCATATGCTACCTGGCTGCCTTTCTGGGAGGCAAGTATCAGTTCCTTTTCTGTCATTTCAAATCCCTCTTGATGCCGGCGGCAATGCGCCTGACGTCGTCCATCGTGTTCATACGGACTATCTGTTCTTTATAGTAAGTGGCGTAGGGGACGCCCTTGAGATACATCGCGAACTGGCGCCGCGCCTCGAGTATGGCCTTGCGCTCGCCCAGGGCCTCGGCGGCGAGAGTTATCTGCCGCACCGCGGTATCGCAGCGCTCGTTAAGCGGCGGAAGCGGAGGTATGGGCAGCCCTTCCAGCGCGGCCTTCGCCTGCGCAAATATCCACGGGTTTCCGAAAGCTCCGCGGCCTATCATCGCCATATCCGCGCCGGTAAATTTAAGTATATGCACAGCGTCCTCGGCGGAGAACACATCGCCGTTGGCTATGACCGGTATATGCACCGCTTGCTTTACGTCGCGTATGGTGTTCCAGTCCGCCTGCCCTCCGTACATCTGCACGCGTGTGCGCCCGTGCACGGTTACGGCGACCACTCCGGCCTGCTCAAGCGCGCGGGCGAGCTCCACTGCGTTTATGCTGCCCCTGTCCCAGCCCCGGCGCATCTTGACCGTTACGGGCACGGGAGAGGCCTTTACGACGGCCTGCGCTATGCGGGCGGCCTTGTCCACGTCGCGCATAAGCGCGCAGCCGTCGCCGTTGTTTACGACCTTGCCGACAGGGCAGCCCATGTTTATGTCGATAATGTCGGCACCTGAGATTTCGGCGGCGATGACCGCGGCCTCGGCCATGCATTTTTCGTCGCTTCCGAATATCTGCGCCTGCGCCGGGTGCTCGCTCGGGAACAGCGCGAGCAGCGGCTTCGTTTTTTTGTCCTGATAGCACAGAGCCTTCGAGCTGACAAGCTCCGTGCAGGTCAGCCCCGCTCCGAGCTCGGAGCAGATGCGCCGGAACGCGATATCCGTGACCCCGGCCATAGGAGCGAGCGCGAGCTTTGAATCTATCTCGACAGTACCGATATTCAAAACTCAGCTCACATCCGTTCTTATATTACATATATCTTGGCTTGACCATTTTAACAAAATAGAAGAATAAGTCAAGTTTTTGTGAAAATTGTTCATAAAAAGGAAGACGAATATGGCGATTATCACGGCTGTTTCCGCCGCTGCGCAAACCTGTCTGCTTCTCGTGCTTCCCGCCGTACATCTTATGACGACCTTCAGGACCGGCTGCATACAGCGCCGTCTTGCCCTCGGCATCCGCGCGTCGCTCTCGGGCGGAAACGGCACGGTAAGCCCGTTCGGTGCCCTGAGCGTCACGCTGGCGTCCACGATAGGCACTGGAAACATAGTGGGCGTTGGAACGGCGGTGGCGCTCGGCGGGCCGGGGGCGGTGTTCTGGATAGTCCTTACGGGATTTTTTGGTATGGCGACAAAATATGCGGAAGTCTATATCGCGCTCACGGCGAGGACGCGCGGCCGCGACGGGATATGGCGAGGCGGAGCAATGTACGTGCTTGAAAAGCGTCTTCGCCTTCCGCTTCTGGCTTCTGCCTTCGCAGCCTTCACGGTCCTTGCCTCGCTTGGTATAGGCGCTGGAGTGCAGAGCGCGGCGGTGGCCTCGGTGCTTCCTCTGCCGGGAGCGGCGACCGGAGTTCTGCTCTGCGCGCTGACGCTTGCCGCGCTCGCGGGCGGGACGGCGCGTCTTTCACGGGTCTGCGCGCTGCTGGTGCCGCTGATGGCGGGGCTCTATATAGGCGGATGCGCCGTCCTGCTTTTCACTCAGCGGGAGTATATACCCGAGGCCTTGCGGCTTATAGTCGTGTCGGCGCTCGCGCCGCGTGCCGCTGGCGGAGGCATATCGGCGTCGGCATTTCTTCTCGCCATGCGCACGGGCGCGGCGCGCGGACTGTTTTCAAACGAAGCCGGGCTTGGAAGCGCGCCCATAGCGGCTTCCTGCGCCGACATGGGCGACAGGCCGCTCCAGGCGCTCGTGGCTTCCACCGGCACGTTCTGGGACACAGTGGTCATATGCTCGATAACCGGCTTGACGGCGGTCAGCGGGATGCTTATGTATCCGGAGCTTGCCTCAGTCCCTGGCGGGGTGCTGATGGCGTCGCTGTTTGCAAAAATACCGTGGGGCGGAGCAGTCCTTCCGGTCAGCATATGCGTCTTCGCCTACTCGACGGTGCTCGGCTGGAGCGTTTACGGCGTGCGCGCGGCGGAGTATCTCGGCGGCCGGCTCGGAGAAAAGATTTACCGGGCGATTTTCGTCTCGGCGCTGTATCTCGGCGCGGTGCTTCGTTCGGAGAGCGTTTGGGCGCTGTCCGACGTGTTCAACACGCTTATGGCGTTGCCCAATATTTTTGCGGTGCTCAAACTTTCAGGCGAGACCGGCAAAGCCGCGCGCCTCCGCTTCGGAAAAGAGTAAACGCCCGACTGCCGGTAATGGCAGACGGGCGTAGCGCCGTCATATAAGTGCTATCGCGAGCCACACCGCGCCCATGACCGCTCCGCCGAGCACGGCGTAAAGCGGAGCGGGGAGCGGAGGAAATATTCTGCGCTTCACGCGCGTATGCGTTTTTGCATACGCGCCCGCGACGCGGCAGGCCTCGTCGAGTATCCGGCGCGATGAAAAGTTTTCCTGTTCGAAAACATCGTTGCGCACAATGAATATAGCCTGCTCGAAAAACCGCTTGTCGGGCGAATCGACGACGATGACGCGCCTTGAAATACCTCGTACCAAGTGAGACCATCTCCTAATCCCGTAAGTTCATTTCCATTTTCCCCCGCGTCGGGCGCGATTATACAGTATGCGTACAACAAATGGAAAACTTGTCCTACCCCGTGTTTCCGACGTTATGCGCGTGGCGGTAACGTTAAAATACAGGGAAAAAGGGGGATGGGACATGGAGTCTTTCTTCGCGCGTTTTTTTGGCGGTTCTCCGGCGGCCTCGTGCGCGATACGGTTCCTGCTTGCCGCAATCCTGTCGGGAAGCCAGCTTTTCGGGGGCTGCGCGCCGTTTGCGCTCGGCGTGGTCGCGGCGGCCGGCGCGGGGATGCAGGGACTGTCGGCGCTGCTCGGACTGCTTGTCGGGACGCTCCTTTTCATGGACATAAGCACGTCGCTTAAATACATAGCCATAGGCGTGCTTATCTTTTCCGTATCCGTTGCGTTTTACGACACGCGGATATACAGACGCCTGAGCTTCATGCCCGCAGTCTGCGCCATGTGTACGGCGTCGGTGGGCTTCGTGTATCTGATGAGCGGATCGCGCACGCCGACAGACATAGCTCTCTTCGCGCTTGAGATTGCGCTTTCTGCGGCCTGCGCTTTTTGTGCCTGCGTGGTGTTCGCGCACGACGAAGAGACTGACGTAAAAAAACGCTGGCTCTGCCTCGGCGCGCTGGCCGTGTTTGTGCTCATCGCGGCCTCGTCGATTCCTCTGACGCCGTATATGTCGCTCGGCCGCGTTCTCGCGTGCGCGCTGGCGCTGTATTTTGTTTACAGCTTCGGAAGCGGCGCCGGCGCGGCGGTTGGACTTGCCGCGGGCCTTGCGATGGACGCGGCGGCTTACGGAGCCGGAGACGGCGGCCTTTTCTACTGCGCGGCTTACGGTATCGGAGCCGTCTGCGCTTCCGTCCCTACTAGAGGCGGAAGACTTTTCGCGTCGCTGCTGTTTGTGGCCGGTGCTGCCGCGCCGCTTATATTTTCGGTCGACGCTTCGCTGCTCTGGTCGGTACCCGAGGCGGCGGTCGGCTGTGTTATATTCATGATTCTTCCGCGGAGAATACCTGAAACGTCGCCCAAGAAAGAGAACGCCGCGAGCCGCGAGTCGCGTCCGCGAGCTTCGGAACGCGCCGAAACCACTGCGCCGGAAACGCTGCGCCGCAGGCTTCTCGGCGCGGCGGATGCGTTCCGCGCTCTTTATGAGGACCTGAACCGCCCGGCATCTGAGAACAACGATGAAAATATCGCGACCGTGTTCGACAGGGCCGCAGACAGGGTGTGCAGACGCTGCGCGATACGATCCATCTGTTGGGAAAAGGATTATGTCTCGACCTATAACGCGCTGAATAACGCGGCTCCTGCGCTGAACGAACGCGGAAAGCTCACTTCGCCGGACCTGCCGCCGCACTTTGCTTCACGCTGCATAAATATTGGCGAATTTCTGTCCGCCGTGAACGCGGAATTTTCAGCGATGCTGATGCGGCGACAGTATGGAAAACAGCTTGACGACACGCGCCGCCGCGCAAAGCAGCAGTACGCTCAGATATCGGAGCTGCTCGCTGCTGCGGCGCGTGAGGACGCGGCTGTCGTACCGGCTTCTGCGGCTGACTCCGGAACAGTCGTCGGAGCTGCGTCAGAGCCTAAAACAGGCGAAAGCGTAAGCGGAGACACGCTCGCGAGCTTTGAGGCAAATGGTAAGATTTTCCTTATGCTGTCGGACGGAATGGGCTGCGGAGAAGCTGCGCGCCGCGAATCGGCCATGACTGTACGCCTTATGGAGCGGTTTCTCAAGTCGGGAATAGAGCCCGAGACCGCGCTTAAAACGCTCAACTCTGCCATGACGCTTCACAGCGACGAATCCGGAAGCTTTACGACGATAGACCTGCTTTCGTTCGACGCTTTGTCCGGCGCTGCCGTACTTTATAAGTACGGAGCGGCTCCGACATATGTGGCGCACGGCGGCGTCGTACGCCGGGTGATCGGGGAGACGCTTCCTGCCGGGCTTTCCGAGTCGGAACGGGGCGCCGAAAAAACGGAGCTTCGTCTTCTTCCGGGCGACACTGCGGTACTCGTGAGCGACGGCACGGTCGACGCGGACGACGACGACTGGATAAGAAAATTGCTCGCGGAAACGACGATGGATCCGCGTGAAGTCGCGGCGCGGATAGTGCGCGAGAGCCGCGAGCACACGGGGAGAAGCGACGATGGGAGCGCGCTTGTGCTCAAGGTCTCGGAAAAGGGAAAGATGATATAGACAAAAATTTTTGTTGCCATAAAAAAACTCCGTCCCGCTTAAAAACGGGACGGAGTTTCCATATTTTTACATATAGCCGCGCGATTTGAGAAGCTCGGTGACGGAAATTATATCCTCGGATATCTGAGCTTTGAGCGCGTCGAGAGAAGGGAATTTCCGCTCGGGGCGCATATGGCTGAGGAATTCGACTCTTACGGTCTTTCCGTACAGGTCGCCGCAGTCGCAGCCCAGAATGTTTGTTTCGACAGTGACCAGAGTGGGGTCGGTGTTGACGGTCGGACGCATGCCCACGTTTGTTACTCCGTATTTCGGAGCGTCAAAGCCATCGATATAAAGCCTTGTGGCGTAAACGCCTTTCGCGGGAACGATAACGTGCTTCGGGATAGCCAGATTGACGGTCGGAAATCCGATACTGCTTCCGATGCGCCGCCCGCGCGTTACCTTGTTCGTAAGGCAATGCGGATGACCGAGGAACATTTCGGCGCGCTCCATCTCGCCCTGAGCAATAAGCGTGCGGATGTAGGTGGAGCTTATCGTTATGCCGTCGAGCTCTACTCTCGGCACGATGTCGCACCCGAGGCCAAGCTCCGCGCATTTCTGCACGAGCCGCTCCGGGTTGCCCTCGCCGCGGTAGCCGAAATGAAAATCGTGTCCTGCGACGAGGTGCGCCGCGCCGTAGTCTCCGACTAGCATATCGGTTATGAAATTCTCCCACGGCATTTTCATCATGCGCTTGTCGAAGTGTGAGAAAATCACATTGTCGATGCCGTAGAGCCTTGAAATAAGGCCGGTGCGGTCGTCGGCGGAATTTATAAGTTGGATATTGTCTCCCGTTATAAGCGTATCGGGATGCAGGTCGAAGGTAAAGACCGCCGGTTTTAACTCCTTTTCCTTCGCCCGGAGAGCGGCGCGTTTGAGCAGTTCCCCGTGTCCAAGATGTATGCCGTCGAAAAATCCGAGGGCAATTACTTTGTCTCTCAAGTCTTCACGCTCCAAAGAAATTTTTAACGGAGGTCATATATCCGCCGCTGACGCGGCTTAGACAAAGGAACTCGCCGTCTTGCCCGAAGACGCGAAAATACGCGCCCTCGTCGGTTTTGACAGGGAAAGGGAGCCCGTTGCGGCACCGCGCCTCGTCCCCTCCGTCCGATATGTTAAATGCCGGATAATCCCAAAACAGGCTGTCGACGGGACGAAGCAGGCTCTCTCCGTTTCGATGAACTTCGTCGAGCGTGACGGACTCGCTTTCAGAAAAACTTCCCGCGCGCGTCCGGCGGAGCGAGCTCATAGCCGCTCCGCAGCCGAGCCTCGCGCCGATGTCGCTGCACAGAGTGCGGATGTACGTTCCTTTAGAGCAGACCACGCGAAGCACGTATTCGTCTTCGGAAGGATGGGCGAGTATCTCTATTTCGGATATTGTGACTCGGCGCGGCGGGCGTTCGACTTCCTTGCCCTTTCTCGCCAGGTCGCAGAGCTTTTTTCCGTTTATTTTTATCGCGGAGTACATGGGCGGTATCTGCTCAATATCTCCGATAAACGAGCGCGCGGTGTTTTCAACGTCGGCGTCCGATGCCGATACCGTGCGTGTCTCGAGCACGTCTCCGGTGACGTCCTGAGTATTGGTAATAATCCCAAGACGCATACCCGCGACATATTCCTTGTCGGACTTGTCGGCGAATTCGACGGCTTTTGTGGCCTTGCCGACGAAGACCGGAAGAACGCCTGTTGCCATCGGATCAAGCGTTCCGCCGTGCCCCACGCGCTTTTCGTGGAGTATCCCGCGTATTTTCGCGCACACGTCCATGCTTGTCCAGCCGGAAGGTTTGTCGATTATAAGTATTCCGCTTGGCATAGAAAAGACTCCTCAGTGCGCGAAAATGCGGCGCGAGTGCGCCGTGCGAGAATTTTGCGGAGCAAAATCTCGGTGCAAGGCGGAATTCACTTCCGCCGCGCATATTAAATCATCGGGGGTTCCCCGAAAAGCGGAGAATCCGATTTTTGGGGCGGCGCACACGTCCATGCTTGTCCAGCCGGAAGGTTTGTCGATTATAAGTATTCCGCTTGGCATAGAAAAGACTCCTCAGTGCGCCAAAATGCGGCGCGAGCGCGCCCGGCTTATATTTTGCAGTCGGGGACGACTTTTGCAATAGTGGCGAGAACGATGTTCTTCATCTCTTCGACGGAGCACTGAAGCGTCGCTCCGGCGGCCGCTGCGTGTCCGCCGCCGCCGAGGAGCTTGCATACCTCAGTCGCGTTAACGCGCGCGCCGGTGCGGAGCGAGACTTTGGATTCGCCCCTGTGAAGCTCGCGTATCGTTATCGCGCAGTCAACGCCCTCGGTCACTCCGGCGAGCGAGGCGATCTCGTCCGCGTCGTCCTCCGTGGCGTCAAGCTTGTCGAGCAGCTCGCGCGTAACGGTAACGACCGCTATGCGATCGCCGTCGTAAAATTCCATATCCGACATCAGCTCGGCCTCAAGCTTTATGCGGACGCGGCTCTTTGTGCGGAAGTGCACTTTGTTGACTGTTTTGTAATCCGCGCCGAGGCGCATGAGCTCCGCGGCGACCATGTGTGTGTTCGGCGTGGTGTTCGTGTACATAAAGCAGCCTGTATCCGTAG
Source organism: Oscillospiraceae bacterium (assembly GCA_034926415.1). Classification (GTDB taxonomy): domain Bacteria; phylum Bacillota; class Clostridia; order Oscillospirales; family Oscillospiraceae; genus JAYFRC01. The sequence goes on along the minus strand of JAYFRC010000029.1, from coordinate 15,253 downwards.
CAACTGCGGCGTAGAGCGCCGTTGCGATACTTTCGGTAATTTCCGTAAGAGCGCGTATTATCTCGAATAATATCTCGCCGCAGGCCGCGCGGTCGGGGCGGATGCAGGAAACGGCGCCGAAGCCCTCGTATGACGGGTGATGATCTATCGCCGCGTCAATGCGATCCTTATATGCAAGCATGTTTTCAGGAAGCAGCGACAGCGCCGCCATGTCAACGCTGACGACGGTGTCGGGCTTATAACCGAACGGCGCGAAGCAGTCGTCTATGTAGGGCCTGCACATATTGGTGAGCTCGCCGTTGGGCGCGGCATAAGCCGTCTTGCCTATTTTCCGCAGCGCGCGGCAGAGCGCGCCCGCGCAGCCGACGGTATCGCCGTCGGGGCGGACGTGCGTCAGGATCAAAAAGTTATCGCGGCCGCGAAGAAACGCGGCCATTTCTTTTTCAGTCATCGAAAGCTCACTCCCCGCTGCCCCTGTTTTCATCTTTTTTCTCTATGCTTTTCAGCACTTCGAGAATATGCGCTCCGTGCTCGATGGAATCGTCGGCCTCGAACACAAGCTCGGGGGTATAGCGCAGCCCCATGTTCGCGCCTATCTGACGGCGAAGGTATCCGCCGGCGGATTTAAGTCCCTTTATGACTTCCTTCTCGCGGCTCTTCTCAAGCACGCTGACGTAGACCTTGGCGTAGCGAAGGTCTCCCGTTGTCTCAACACGCGTAATGCTCACCATGGTGTTCTGTACGCGGGGATCCTTCACCGCGCGAAACAGTTCCGAGAGCTCGTCGCGTATTTCGTCGTTTATTTTGTCAATACGGTTTTTTGACATGGGTGTTTCCTCCTTCCCGAAAGGGGAGAGCCGCGTCAACGCGGCTGATGGTAAAAATGGAGAATACAGATTGCCGCTCGGGATTCAGTTGCAGAAGCGAAGGCGGCTTTACTGTTTTATCTCCTCCATTATGAAGGCTTCTATCTGGTCGCCGACCTTAAGGTCGTTGAATTTTTCGACTCCGATGCCGCATTCGTAGGACTCGGCGGCTTCCTTTACGTCGTCCTTGAAGCGGCGCAGGGAAGCGATGTCGCCCTCGTGGATGACTATGCCGTCGCGCACGACGCGGATCTTTGCGGCGCGGGATATTTTGCCGTCCTGAACATAGCAGCCGGCTATGGTGCCGACACCTGAGACCTTGTAGAGCTGACGCACCTCGGCGTGGCCGATGACGTTTTCCTTGAACTTCGGAGCCAGCATGCCCTTCATGGCGGCCTCAATCTCGTTTATGCAGTCGTATATGACGCGGTACATGCGCATATCGACGTTGGAGCGGGAGGCGTTGTCGCGAGCGGCCGCGTCGGGACGCACGTTGAAGCCGACGATGATGGCTTTGGAGGTGGCCGCGAGCATGACGTCGCTCTCGTTTATCGCGCCGACGCCGCAGTGTATGACGCGGACGCGGACCTCGTCGTTGGAGAGTTTTTCAAGGGAGGATTTGACCGCCTCGGCCGAACCCTGAACGTCGGCCTTGACTATTATTCCGAGTTCCTTCATCTCGCCCGCCTGTATCTGTGAGAACAGGTCCTCAAGCGTGACCTTCTGAACGGGCGCGCTGGACGCGGCACGCTCCTCGGCCTTCCTCTGCTCGACGAGCTCGCGGGCCATGCGCTCGTCGGCCACGGCGTTGAATGTGCAGCCGGCGGCGGGAACGTCAGCGAGGCCGGTTATCTCTACGGGGACGGACGGGCCGGCGCTTCTGACGTGCTTGCCCTTGTCGTCGGTCATGGCGCGTATGCGGCCGACGGCTGTTCCGGCGATGATGATGTCGCCCGCGTTAAGCGTTCCGTTCTGGACGAGCAGAGTGGCGACAGGACCGCGTCCCTTGTCGAGGCGAGCCTCGACTACGGCGCCCTGAGCGCTGCGGTTGGGGTTGGCCTTGAGCTCCTTCATCTCCGCGGTCAGTGTGACCATCTCAAGCAGATTGTCCACGCCCATCCCGGTCTTTGCGGAGATGGGGCAGATTATGGTTTCGCCGCCCCAGTCCTCGGCAAGCAGGTCATATTTTGTGAGCTGCTGCTTTATGCGCTCGAGATCGGCGTGAGGTTTATCCATTTTGTTTACCGCTACGATAATTGGTATCCCCGCAGCCTTGGCGTGGTTGATAGATTCAATAGTCTGGGGCATGATGCCGTCGTCGGCGGCGACGACGAGAATCGCGATATCCGTTATCATCGCGCCGCGGGCGCGCATGGCGGTAAACGCCTCGTGTCCCGGGGTGTCGAGGAAAGTTATCGGCTTTCCGTTGACCTGAACGGTGTATGCGCCGATGGCCTGGGTTATACCTCCGGCCTCTCCGGAGGCGACGCTGGTCTTCCTTATATAGTCGAGCAGGGACGTCTTGCCGTGGTCGACGTGACCCATGACGACAACGACCGGCGCGCGGGGCATAAGATCGGCCTCGCTGTCCTTTACGTCGTTGATGAGTTTGTCTTCTATGGTGACTATTACCTCGTGCTCTATCTTGCAGTTGAACTCCATTGCGACGAGCGCGGCGGTATCGTAGTCTATTATCTGAGACATGGAGGCCATAACGCCCAGCTTCATAAGAGTCTTGACGATCTCGGCTCCGGTCTTCTTCATGCGCGAGGCGAGCTCGCCGACGGAAATTTCGTCGGGTATCTGGACCTTGAGCGGGGCTTTTCTGGCTATTTCGAACTGGAGTTTGCGCATCTTCTCCTGCTCTTCCTGCTTGCGCTTATTGCTGAAAGTCATGCCGGAGGGACGCTGGCGGTTGGTCGTGTTATGGAACTTCTCTTTGCCCTGCTGCATGCGGCGCGCCTTGTCGGGAGCCATGTCCTCAAGACGCTCGTCATAGCGCGCAAGATTGACGTTGGCGGATTTGCGCGTATCGACTATCTTGGTCTTCGGCACGCGCGACATGGGCGCGGCCGCCGTCTGAGCGGGCGCGGGCTTTTCGGCGGGATGCGAGAGAGGCTTCTGGGCGGGCTCGCTCGTTTTCTCGGCGGGCTTTTCCGGAGCCTTGACAGCGGCGCCTCCGCCCCTGACGGCACCCTGATGCTCTGCCGGTCTCGGTGCGGGTTTGGGCACGGGCTTGACGTCCGTGCTTTCGGAGGCAGCTTTTTTCTCCTCGGCTGCGGTATCCTTTTCCGGAGCCTTCTTCTCGGGAGCCTTTTTCTCGGGAACGGGCTCGGTATAGGTGTCGGCGAAAATGCTCTCTATACTGTTCACCTGATTTTTCTGCGTAAGGTACTCAAAGACGAGCGAAAGCTCCTCGTCCGTCAAGACCTGACTATGTCCCTTGGGCGCGGCCGCATAGTCAGTCAATATGGATATTATGTCCTTGCTCTGCAGGCCAAAATCCTTTGCCAGATCGTGTATCTTGATTTTATTTGAAATAGATGCAGTTGCCAAATAAAGCCACCTCCATAAGTGCTTTGTTACCGTTTCTTCCGTCCGCCGTGACCGGCTCCGGTTTTTATGTTCTTTTCATGCGCGAGCCTTTCGCGCTTTCTCCGGACTATTCCCTCGGCTTTGACGTCGAGCTCTGCGGAAACCTCTGCGTATTTTTCGCCGTATGCGGCGGCGAGTTTTTTAACTATCGAGTCCGCAAACCCGGCGTCCGTTATCGCGACCATGGCGCACGATGTGCGGCCCACAGCCGTTCCGAGGTCGTCCTTAGTGAACGGGAGGGAAAGCCACGGGCAGTCTCCGGCCCCGGCGAAATGCCGCACCCGGCGATAGGTATTGTCCGCCGCGTCAGAGGCGACGAATATGACGAACACCTCTCTTGCGCGGGCGGCCGCGCCGACCGGTTCATCCCCGGCCTCTATTGCGCCGGCCCGTTTGGCGAGCCCTATGGTCGAAAGTATGTTATCCATCCTTCGCCTCCATCTCTGCGCTCATGCGGCTGTAGACCTCAGGCGGTATCTCTGCCGAGAACGCGCGCTCCAGAGCGCGGCTTTTCCTGGCCTTTGCGAGACACTCCACGTTTTTGCAGACGTAGGCGCCGCGCCCGGGAAGCTTTCCCGAGAAGTCTAGCGACACATTGCCTTCTGGCGAGCGGACGACGCGGATGAGGTCTTTTTTATTTTTCATTTCGCGGCATCCGACGCATTGCCGCTGCGGTATTTTTCTCGGCGTCACGCCGTCCGCCTCCTTCTTTTTAATTATCCTCCGCGGGAGCTTCGCCGGCGGTTGCTTCCGGCTCCTCGTCGTGGTAGGACTCGGGCTTTATGTCTATCTTGTATCCGGTCAGCCTTGCGGCGAGGCGGGCGTTCTGTCCCTCCTTGCCTATTGCAAGCGACAGCAGGCTGTCGGGAACGATGACGCGGCAGCCCTTGCCGTCGTCCGACATCCAGACATCCGTGACCTCTGCCGGCGCGAGCGCGGCGGCGATGTATTTCTCGGGATCGTCGCTGTATCTGACAATTTCTATCTTTTCGCCGTTAAGCTCATTTACGACTGCGGCGACGCGCTGTCCCTTGGGGCCGACGCAGGCACCGATGGGGTCGATATTGGCGTCGTTTGAAAACACGGCCATCTTGGAGCGGCTTCCCGCCTCGCGGGATATGTTCTTTATCTCGACGATGCCGTCGAACATCTCGGGCACCTCAAGCTCAAACAGGCGCTTGACAAGGCCCGGATGCGTGCGCGAGACCATGACCTGAACACCTCTGGTGCCGCGGCGGACCTCCATCATATAGACCTTGACGCGCTGTCCCTCGACTAGCTTCTCGCCGGGTATCTGCTCGCCCGCGAGCATGAGCGCCTCGGTGGACTCCGCTCCGCTCCCGACGCGGAGCGAGACGCTGCCGCTGCGAGGGTCGACGCGGGTGACTATTCCAGTAAGCATCTCGTGCTCCTTGGAGCTGAACTGGTTATAGACCATGTCGCGTTCGGCTTCCTTGAGCCCCTGGATTATTATCTGCTTTCCGTGACCGGCGGCTATGCGTCCGAAATCGACGTTGTCGACGGGTATGCGCACGACGTCGCCGACGGCGTACTTTCCGGATATCTCTCTTGCCCGCTCGAGCGACATCTCGGCGGAGGGGTTAGTGACATCGTCGACGACGTTTTTTTCAATAAACATTTTTATATCGTGCTTGGCGGGATCGGTCTCCACGGCTACGTTCTCGACGTCGGGATGATCCTGCTTGTATGCGTTGCTGAGCGCCTGAACTATCTTGTCGAGCATGTACTGCTGGGGGATGCCCTTTTCCTTTTCAAGCATTGCGAGGGCTTCAAATATCTCGCTGGTCTTCATATCACAAATCTCCTGTCGTTAAAATTCAATGCGCAGGCGGACAAGCGCGATCTCCGCTTTTTCAAAGCGCATCGGCGTCCCGCCGCAGTCTATCTCAACGGCACCGGCGTCGTAAGACGACAGCGCTCCCGCAAATTCCTTTCGTCCGTCCCTGGCTTTGTAGAGCCGCACGGTAACGGGTGAGCCGATGAAGCGCGCGAAATCGGAGGGGCGCTTGAGCTGACGCTCGGCTCCGGCGGAGGAGACCTCAAAGGTGTAGCTTCCATCGATGGGGTCGGTCTCGTCGAGCATTGGGCTGAGCGCACGGCTTATCTTTTCGCAGTCGTCAATGCCGACGCCGCCGTCCTTGTCGATATATACGCGCAGGTACCAGGTCCCGGCCTCGCGGACGTATTCAACGTCCCATATCTCGCAGCCGTACTCGGCCGCGACCGGCGCGGCGAGTTTTGCGACAATTTCGGTAACTTTGTTCATCACGCTGTCCGCCTTTCGCAAAAAATGACTTTTGAAAAATAGGCAATAAAAAGAGCGGACCTGAGTCCACTCTCGTCTACACCTACACTTTAGTATAAGTATATTATCATACAAAATGCGCTTTTGCAAGCGTTTTGATGATATTTTTGCGCCCGCTGGCCCGAAAACGGGCGCATTTCGCTCCGAGCGCCGCGTAAGCCGCAGGACTTCCACAAAAGGGAAGCTCTGCGGCTTACGTCCAGGCTCGGATTATTTTATACCGCTTACCGGTAGCAGCGGCTTAGGAGCTCCGTCGTGATTCCCGATAAGCTTTTCCATCCATATCATGTCCCACCATTTGCCGAGCTTCCAACCGCAGTGTGTGAAGTGCCCGTTCTTTACATAGCCAAATTTTTCGTGGAAAGCGTAGCTTTTTTCGTTCGGCCAGCAGATGGAGGCATTGAGATTGAGTATGCCCATTTTTATTGCGAATTCCTCGAGCTTCGTATACAGCAGCGAGCCGACCCCTCTGCCCCTGGATGATTTTTCGATATATATTGACGTCTCGGCGCACCAGCCGTATGCCGCGCGCGCGTGGAATGCGGAGAGATAAGCGTAGCCGAGAATCTTTCCGTCCGAAACCGCAACTATGTACGGATATTTCTTAAGCGTTTTTTCTATGCGCCCGCGAAAATCCTCGACCGACGGAATCTCGTATTCAAAGCTTATCGCCGTTTCGACGACATAGGGCGCGTATATCGCGAGCAGTTCCGCAGCGTCGTCCGGCGTTGCCATCCTCAGAGTAATGTTATCTTCCATATATATTCATATCCTTTTTAAGATTTGACAACGCGCGCCTCCGCTCCGCTTTCGCGGGGCGGAAACGCGCGTCATTGCGCTTTTATTTATTTATGAGCCAGCTTCTCCACTACCGCCTTGCAGCGCGGGCACAGCTCGTCGTCCCCGACGGCGGGGTCGAACTTCCAGCAGCGCGAGCACTTGTTTCCGCGCGCCTTGCGTATGCCTATCGTGAGCCCGGGGAAGTTGACTCCCGCGTCCTTTACGGCCGCGTCGCCGGAAAGCGCCGGGACGCTCTCGGCGGCGGAGGTGATGATGATGTCGTTGAGCGCGAGACCGTTCGCCGCGGCGACCGCGGCTTTCGCTTCCTCGTCGGAAGCAAGTAGCTCGACGTCGGCCTCGAGGCTCTTGCCTATCATCTTTTCGGCGCGCGCCGTCTCGAGCACGCCGTTGACGTCGTCGCGAAGGGCGATGACCTTGTCCCATTTTGCCATATCGCTTTCGGAGAGCGCATAGTCGGCGTAGGGATCTGCCATCTGGTTGAGCACGACGTTGCGCGCGTCCTCGCCCTCGCGGTGGGGCATCGCCTTCCATATCTCGTCGCCGGTGAAAGCAAGTATGGGGCTCATCATCTTTGTCATCGCGTCGAGGATGATGTACAGCGCGGTCTGGGAGCTGCGGCGCTTTACGCCGTCCTTTTCGTCGCAGTAAAGCCTGTCCTTGATGATGTCGAGATAGAAGCTCGACATATCGGTGACGCAGAAATCGCTGAGCGCGTGGGTGAAGATGTGGTACTCAAAATTGTCGTAGGCGTCGTTGGCCACGGACATAAGGCCGTTTAGCTTCGTTATCGCCCACCTGTCGAGCGTCTCCATGTCGGCGGGCACGACGAGGGAATTGGGGTCAAAGCCGTCGAGGTTTCCGAGCATGTAGCGCGCGGTGTTGCGTATTTTAAGGTATGCCTGCGAGAGCGTCTTGAATATCTCGTCGCTGGCGCGGACATCGGCGTGGTAATCGGAGGATGCGACCCAGAGCCGAAGCAGGTCTGCGCCGTATTTTTTGATGATCTCCTCGGCCGCGACAGCGTTGCCGAGGGACTTGTGCATGGCCTTGCCGTTGCCGTCGACTACCCAACCGTGCGTCAGCACGGTCTTGTAGGGAGCGCCCTTTCCGAGCGCGCCCACAGCGGTCAGCAGGGAGGACTGGAACCAGCCGCGGTACTGGTCAGCGCCCTCAAGATACACGTCCGCGGGCCATTCGTCGGGCGCGTTGTGTGCAAGGGACGCGGTGTGGGACGAGCCGGAGTCAAACCAGCCGTCGAGAGTGTCCTCTTCCTTGTTAAACGTCTTTTCACTGCCGCAGTGGGGGCACTTAATGCCCTTGGGCAGGATTTCTTCAACAGAGTGGAGATACCAGGCGTTGCTGCCCTCGCGGCCGAACAGGTCGGACACGGCGGCTATCGTCTCGTCGGTGCAGATGGGCTTACCGCAGTCCGCGCAGTAAAACACGGGGATGGGAAGTCCCCAGCGGCGCTGACGCGATATGCACCAGTCGGCGCGGTCGCGGACCATGGAGACTATGCGGTCGTGGCCCCAGGCTGGAAGCCATCTGACGTCGTCGCAGGCTTTTGCGGCGGCTTCTTTGAAGCTCTCGACAGAGCAGAACCACTGCGGGGTGGCGCGGAAGATGATTGGCTTTTTGCAGCGCCAGCAGTGGGGATAGGAGTGGGTTATGTCCTCGCTTGCGAGCAGGTAACCGCCCTCGGCAAGCTTCGGCAGCACGACCTCGTTTGATTTGAAGATATGGGTACCGTTGAAGGCGTCGTCGGTCATTATACCGTGCTCGTCGACCGGGACGGGTACGCCGATGTGCGTTTTGCCCTCGCGGTCGTATTTCTGGCAGATGAAAAAGTCGTCTGCGCCGAAGCCGGGAGCCGTGTGGACGCAGCCGGAGCCAGCCTCGAGAGTGACGTGGTCGCCGTTGAGGATAACGGACTCGACGTCCGTAAGCAGCGGGTGTTGCGCGCTCATAAGCTCAAACTCGCTGCCCTTCATCGTCGCGACGACGGAGGCATTTTCGAGTTTTGCGGCCTTGCATACGCTGTCTTTGAGGCCGTCCGCGACGATGTATATCTCGCCGTTTTCGCATTTGAGCAGGTCGTAGTCGAAATTCGCGTTGAGGCAGATGGCGCGGTTGCCGGGAAGCGTCCAGGGCGTCGTCGTCCAGATGACGAAGAACATCTTTTTAAGGTCGCCGTACTGCGCGAGCCTGCCGTGGTCGTCTTTGACGGGGAACTTGACGAATATGGTCGTGCAGGGGTCGTCCTGGTATTCTATCTCGGCCTCGGCGAGAGCGGTCTCGTCGGTCGGGCACCAGTAGACGGGTTTTTTACCCTTGTAAATATAGCCCTTAGCGTACATCTTGCCAAAGACCTTGACTTCCTCGGCCTCGAAAGAGGGGTTCATCGTGAGATACGGTTTGTACCAGTCGCCGAGAACGCCGAGGCGTATAAACTCGTTTCTCTGGCGGTCGACGAAATCCTCGGCGAAAGCGCGGCAGGCGCTGCGAAAATCGGGAACGCTCATCTCCTTGCGGTTTATCTTGTTCTTTTTGATGATGGCGCTCTCGATGGGCATGCCGTGGTTGTCCCAGCCGGGGGTGTAAGGCGTCAGGTAGCCGCGCATGGAGAAGCTGCGGTTGATGAAATCCTTGAGTATCTTGTTCATGGCGGTGCCCATGTGAATATCGCCGTTTGAGAACGGAGGGCCGTCGTGCAGGATGTGTTTGGGCAGCCCCTGATTTTTCTTTATAAGCTCGCCGTAGACGTCCATTTTCTTCCATTCCTCGAGCATCGGCGGCTCACGGTTGGGGAGCCCGGCGCGCATCGGGAACGCGGTCTTCGGCAGATTGATCGTCTGGTTGTAATCCATCGCCATGGTTGAATTCCTCCTATGATGATCCCTCGCAGGGAATATGATTTATACATTAACCTATATATTATCTATAAAACCGCCTGTTTTGTCAAGGAAAAGCGAAAAGCGCGGTTCAAAAACGCGGGGCATACTGCCGCATGCGCAGAGCCTGACAAAAGAATACGGAAGGGCTGAAAGACAACGGAATAAAAAGGCCGGAGAGCTATGGTACACGATATTGGTGCGTGCTTGTACCGTAAGCGTCACTTAAGGCCCGACTGCGCAATGAAAAAGGAGATAAATTTGCGCGTCATATCCGGCAGGATCGTTGTTTTGTCCCATATCAGATATGCGGGAGAGGAAATTTCCGGGTCGCTCAGCGGCTTGACGACAAGATCGTCGTTTCTGACCATCATGCTGGCGCTTTGCGGCGCGACCGCCAGACCGAGCCCAGCCGCCGCCCAGCCGTAGGACGCCTCTATGTTCTCGTTGCGGCACAGGACGTTCATGGAAAACCCCTTTTCACGGCAGGCCGACTCTATCATATCGTAAAACCGGCGGTGGACGATGATGGGTTTTCCCTTAAGCGCCGACACGGGTATGGTGTCCGAAGTCACGTCGTCAAAAAATTTTGCCAGCCCGACGGCAACGAAACGGTCGGCCTGCGCGGCGCCGAGAGCCGGGTTGTAGACGGGGGATTTATTGTAGCGGGAGGTGTCTATGGGGTCGCGGACAAGGGCGATATCCACCATGCCGCCGTCTATCAGCTCCATGATGCGCCCGCTTCCGCCTTCCCAGGTTTCAAAGCGCACGTTCGGATACCGCTGCAAAAACTTCTGAATGAGCTGCGGCAGGATAAGGTTGCTCACCGATGTTATCGAGCCGATGTGCAGTGTTACCGGATGGCGCTCGCCGCCTATGTCCTGCATCTGACGCATAGTGCGCTCGTACATGGCCTGAAGCTGCGACGCGCGTTCCAGGAAAAGCTGCCCGGCTTTTGTTATGACCATGGAGCGGCCGTCCCTTATGAAAAGCTGTACGCCAAGCTCCTCTTCGAGCATCTTCAGCTGATAGCTCAGCGGCGGCTGGGAAATGTTGAGCCGTCTCGCGGCGGCGGTGATCTGCCCTGTTTCGGCTATGGCCAGAAAATAATTTATTTGCTTCAAGGTCATTGCGGATCATTCCTTTCGGATACTGTTTCACAGAATTTGAGGCATGGTAAATCTCAGCCTGCCCCGATTCCATGCTCTGGTGGCGCTCAATTAATACTATTATATAAAAAAAGTATGGAAAGTCAAAAAAATGTATTTTACTAATAAAAATTAAATACTTAAAATATAAGGAAAAGAGACCGGCAAAAGGCCGGAAGAGAAAGGAAGACAAAAATGAAACTCGGTTTTATCGGCATCGGCGCTATGGGCGCGCCGATGGCGCTGCGCCTGCTGGAAGCGGGATATGATTTGTCAATCTACGACGTGTCGTCCGAGTCGGTGGAGAGACTGGCGGCAAAGGGCGCGAAGCCATGTCCGTCTCCGCTGGCGGTCGCGCAGGAGGCGGAGACGCTGTTCATGTCGCTTCCGAACGAGAAGATAGTGGAGACGACGCTGTCGTCGCTTCTCGGCGGAAATGTGTCGGTAAGCACGGTCATCGACCTTAGCAGCATATCCCCGGCGGCGGCGAGGAGCTTTGCCGGATTGCTGAGACCCGCTGGCGTTGAATATCTCGACTGCCCGGTAAGCGGCGGCGTTGGCGGCGCGCAGAAGGGAACGCTGACGATCATGGCCGGAGGAGACAAAGACGCGCTAGCGGCCGTGACGCCGATTTTGAATGTGATAGGCAAAAAGATATGCCATGTGGGCGGCGTCGGAAGCGGCAGCGCGATTAAACTTGTCAATAACTATATGCTTGCCTGCAATATGGCGGCGACGGCGGAGGCGCTCGCTCTGGGTGAAAAACTCGGCCTTGATATCGCTTCGATGCGGGAGATAGTCAACACTTCCTCAGGCCGCAGCTTTATTACCGAGAACAAGGTGCCGGGCTTTATCGAAAAGAGGGATTTTACCCCCGGTTTTACAGTGAACCTTCAATTCAAAGACCTGGGCATCGCGCAGGAAGCCGCGCGTGTTGAGTCGATGCCTCTGCTGATGGGCGGAACGGCCGCGCAGATATATCAGATGGCCAGGGCTCGCGGATACGGCGGTGAGGATATTTCGAGCGTTATCAAAATCTGTGAGGAATGGATCGGGAGCGAAAAAAGATGAAACCGTGGCGAAGGCTTGAAGACGGGCGGATATACCTAAATTACGGGCCGGTTCAGATGCTCCTTTCCGCCGAAAGAGACGGAACCGCCAGCGTTGAGCTCGCGGAGCTCGGCGCGCGCAGGGCTGTGGAGGCGTTCACGGAGCTTTGCGAAAATAAAGAGGAAATGCGGAAGGCTGCGGAGCTCCTGCCGGATAGCACTGGCAACGCGGTACTTGACCGCATGGCGGTGGCCGCGAGAAAGACGCGGGACCCGGCGGCCACTCCCATGCTTGCGGTGGCCGGTTGCATCGCGCAGGAGGCGTGCGACGCCATGCGCGCCGGAGGAGCCGATTGGGCTTTCGTCAATAACGGCGGCGACATAGCGCTGCTTGCCTCCGGCCTGAAGAACGTTACCGTCGGCATAATGACGGACGTCGGAACGGGGCAAATCGCCTATCAAAAGACCGTCGCCCCATCCGACGGCATCGGAGGAGTCGCGACGAGCGGCCTAGGCGGACGTTCCATGACCTGCGGCATAGCGTCTGCGGCCGTGGCGTTCGCGCATGACGCGGCGACGGCCGACGCGTGCGCTACGATACTCGGCAACGCGGCGACGGTAAATGATTCGCGCGTACACCGGAAGCGGGCCCTTGAGCTTGACCAGAATACGGACATCCCCGACCTTATGGTCACGGTTTCCGTTGATCCCCTTCCGCCCCCTCTTGCAAGGAAGGCGCTGACTAGAGCGCGGACTCTGGCCGAGAGCTATATTGAGCGGGGGATGCTGCTTGGAGCGGTGATAACGGTACAGGGGCAGACGGTCATGGTTCCGGAGCATTTTTGCGAGGCTGTCACGGAACGGAAAGGATAATAAAATGAGTCAGTTAAACAGAGATTTATGCGTGGGATGCGGGAAATGCGCGCTGGTTTGCCCGACCGGAGCGATTGAAAAGGATCCCCCGAAGGTGCGTGTGGAAAACAAAAAATGCGTGAGCTGCGGAATATGCGAAAAAGTCTGTCCGACGCACGCGTGGAGCTGCGACGGCGGCGGAGAAGAGCCTCGTGCCGTCTGCGATCACTGCCCGGTGGAATGTAAGATAGCGGAGGGAGAGTGCGGCGCGTGCCAACGCTACCGCAACGTCGGCGGAAAGGTTTTAAAGATACGCCCGGTCGTCGTGCGTGAGTACACCGACCCGTATCATAAGGAATATGAGCCTCTCATAACTGGGATCAATGCGGGCACGAATTATCCCGACGTCCGTCCCGCTCCGTACATAGTGCAAAAACAGATCGACGGCGTTGACGTCGTAACCGTGGTTACGGAGACGCCGCTGACGTACAGCAGCATGCTTTTGAAGATGGACACCGACCTCGACGGATTTCCCGAAGGCGCGCGCGTACTGCGCGACGGCTGCGATATAGGCATGGTGGAAACGGAGCAGTACGGCGCCAAAATGCTGGCCATAGGCGGAGGAAACGTCTTTTCCGGAGACAGCAGGCTCAACGCGTGCATGGCGTGTAAGACCATAGCCGACGTCGGGCACAGGGAGCGGATACACCTGAAGATCAGGGGCGGCGCGGACATTGAAATTAAGCTCGGGGAAGCGCCGGTCGTCAACGGCGTGAAGGGTACGATTATGCGCGTGGGCTGCGGAAGCGCGACCACCGGCATTTTTGCGAGGCATCTGAAAGAGGTCGTGGATGAGGCGATTATTCTCGATCATCTGGTCACCGGACTGCTTACGGAGCACAAGGCGGGGGAGGAAGTTGGCTGCGTATACAGCGGAGTTACCCCGTTTGGAAACCGTTCGACCAGAGGCCGGTATTTCGGAGAGCACGGATCTGGCTGGGGCGGAACTTCTGTTACCGATCCGCGCGACGCTATAAAATCGATAGACATGACCAGGGCGTGGCCGGGAATGACGATACTCGTCACGGAGACGACCGGAGAGCATGGAGCGCTGTTTGAGGTGCAGGCCGACGGAGATGTGAGGGAGATTCCCATGAAGCCCAAGGTACGCGCAAAGCTTGACCTTATTTCGTCCAACTGCGAAAATTCGATGGTGTCGGCCATGTTTATCGGCGGCTTCGGCGGAAGCGCCCGAGCGGGCGTCACAAACAACCCAATACTGCTTACAAAGGCGGTTCACGACGGACGCGCGCGCTTTACCTGCGGCGGAGAGCCTGTATATATCCTGCCGGGCGGCAATATCACGTTTATGGTAGACGTGGGCAAGCTTCCGCCTGACGCGATTACATGGTGCGCGACCCCGGCGCCGTGCATAGCGGGAGAGTATACCATGACGCTTGAAACATACAGGGAGATACAGGGACACCTGGAGTCGATCTGCCCTCTTGCGGACGTTCTCCAAAACGACCCTGTGGAAATAGTGAAAGGATAGATGCAGTATGACAGTCAAAAAAATTTACACATTTCTTGAAGAAACGGAAATCGACATGACGCCTTGCGAGACGACGCACCGCAAGTGCGCGTGCGCCGCCGTGATCAAGAATCCCTACGCCGGAAAGTATTCGGAAGACCTCGAAGAGCTGATGCAGGCCGGGGAAAAGCTCGGATATCTGCTGACCGAAAAATGCATGGCGGCTCTGGGAGTAGACAAGACGGGGGTTCAGAGCTACGGGAAAGCCGTTATAGTCGGCGAGGACGGAGAGCTTGAACACGCGGCCGCGGTCATGCACCCGCGCATGGGAAAGCCTGTGCGCGATACCGTGGAAGGCGTTTCGATAATGCCGTCGGCGAAAAAGCGCGGCGGCATGGGCACGGCGATAGACGTGCCGCTCCACCATAAAAAAGCGATGAAGATACGCAACAATTACGACGCGATGGAAGTCCGCATTCCGGACGCGCCCGGGCGCGACGAACTGGTAGTCGTCATCGCGCTTACAGACTCCGGACGGCCCCATCCGCGTGTCGGAGGACTTAAATACGAGGATGCGAAGGGTGAGGACGGGCTTACCTGAAACCCGTCGGAGAAAGCGGGATTCCGGAGAAATTCGGCATCCCGCTTTTTCAGCCCGGAAAGGGAAAATGGAATAAATGGAATATCAAATCAGAACGGGAGCGTCACGGATGCGGCTTCCGGACGTTGCCAATATGCTGCGCCAGACCTACTGGGCCGACGGCAGGACCGACTTGACGATCGCAAGATCGATGGAGCACAGCATATGCTTCGGCGCGTTTGAGAAGTCTACGGGACGCCAGATAGGATTCGCCCGGGCCGTAACCGATTACGCGACGGTATGGTATCTGTGCGATGTGACTGTCGACAGGGAGTTTCGCGGAAGAGGAGTCGGCCGCGCGATAATGGACGCGGTCGGCGGCTGCGCCGAGCTTGTGGGACTGGACGGCATATTGACGACTGCTTATGCGCGCGGGTTTTATCTGCCCTACGGGTTTCAGAACGGGAAAAGCATTTTTATGGAGAAAAAGGGTTCTGCACAGCTTTTTCAGAAGGATTTTTCTTGACTTTGCATTCCGCTTTAACTATTATAAATTCAAACGCATGGCAAAGGCGCCGCAGAGATATTCTCTGCGGCGCCTTTTTATCACGGTG
>JAYFRC010000058.1:0-26683 GCA_034926415.1 Oscillospiraceae bacterium | reverse complement strand
AAACCTATCTTGAAATAGGACGTGTGGATGCCGAGATAATTTTGCAGTATCATTGTGAGCGCGACTAAAAGCGCGACGCGCACAAGACGCTGCACGAGCAAATTCTTCATAAGACATACCTCCTTTGCAAAATTTGTCAGAAAGGAGACATCTCTCCCGTCCGACAGCGGCTGCGAAGCTGCACCGCGGCCTTTCGGCCTTTCGTCCGACGGCAACTTCCCATCCGTCGGCACTTAAAGACGCGCAGCTTCTACTCTGTCAGAAGAATTTATTCCACGCAGCTTGCACTGCGGTGAAATCGGATTTATTTGCGGGAAAGCACGCAGGCGCGTATCTCTCCCGTCATGTAAAGCGAGCCGATAGAGCAGATGAGCCCTCTCTCCCCCGCCTTTGTAAATGCCGTCTCGACGGCGCTGTTTACAGTGCCGCAGGCATTAACCTGCTTGCCATATTTTTCCAAGAGTTCCGCAAGCTTCCCGGCGCTCAGCGCGCGCGGGCTGTCGGGCGTGACGGTCACGAAGCGCTCCGCGTAAGGCGCAAGCATATCCATCATAGCCGGGTAATCCTTATCTGCGAGCACGCCGATTATCATCGTCGCTTTCATGTTTGGAAAATACTCGCCGAGCGCGTCGACAAAGCTTGCGACGCATTGGAGATTATGCCCGCCGTCGGCTATGAAATAGGGGTTCCGGTGCAAAAGCTCAAAGCGCCCCGGCCACACGGCGGCGGAAAGCCCTTCGCGCACGGCTTTGTCGGATATATCGACGCCCGAAAGGCGCAGTTCCCCAACAGTCTCAAGAACGACGGCGGTGTTTTTTCGCTGGTGCTCGCCTAGCAGATGTATTTCCACATCTCCCCAACCATCGTATTTGAAACGCTGTCCAGATATGTCGTCTTTCAGTACGCATATTTTAGAGAAATCGGCGACAGCCATCGTGTCGCCGACCTCGGCGCACTTTTTCCTGAACACCTCGGTCACGGCGTCCTCGCTCTGCTGATAAAGCACGACGCGGCTTCCGCGCTTGATTATCCCGGCCTTCTCCCCGGCGATCTTAACCGTTGTGTCGCCGAGTATCGCGGTGTGGTCGAGCCCAATATTGCATATGACAGCGACAAGAGGCTCGGGAATAGCGTTCGTCGCGTCGAGGCGCCCGCCGAGCCCGGTCTCCAGCACAACTATATCGCACTCTTTTTCAAGAAACCAGGCCATCGCCACGCAGGTTATTATCTCAAACTCCGTGGGTTTTTCGTCCATGCCGTCCGCAATGTTTTTAACTATCTCCGTTATACGGCCGAGGTCGTCGTCCGGTATCATCGCTCCGTTTACCTGCATACGTTCGTTGAATTTTTCAAGGAACGGAGATATATAGAGTCCGGTTTTGTATCCGGCGCATTGCAGCACCGAGGCCAGCATCGCCGCCGTACTGCCCTTTCCGTTCGTTCCTGCGATATGTACAAACCGCAGTTTTGTTTCCGGGTTTCCAAGCTTCTCCAGCATATATTCGGTGCGCTCGAGCCCGAGTTTCGAGCCCATCCATTCTATACTTTCCATGTATTCGACAGCTTCGCGTCCAGTCATCGGCCGTTTCCTCTCGTTTTCCCAAAAAATTCCATCGGCAAAATCGGCTTTATGCCGCCTTGCCTAAATCAAAGCCCCCCGCGGCGGTATCATAAGAGGTCGGAAAGCGTGTTGTCGAGCAGGTTTTTAAGCGCCAGCGCATGTACCGGAGAAAGCACGATGCTCGCTATCTGGTCGACGGCGGGCGTCGCGATATTCTCAACTCCCTTTGCGGTCACCGTTGTCGCGGTCTCGAGGTACTTGTGGCTTATATCGAGCGTTATCTCGACGACTTCACCATTGTTGTTCTTGTTGACTCTCATTCCGAAAGTGTTAGCATATACAGGTCTCATAAAAAATCCTTTCCGTTCAGTCAGAACTGAATGACTTCGTCCTTCGCGGGTTCCGAAGGGACTACGCTTATAACGTGCAGCACGGGCCCCGGCTCCTCGCCGTAAGCCGTGCACTTCTCGGCCTTGACCTCAGCGGTGATGTATACCCAGTCCCGGTTTTTGAACTTCGACACGTCGCCGCCGACACAGGCGACAGCAAGGAATGTAATGTCGTTTGCACAGCAGACCATCGCGAAACGCCCCGGCACAAATCCGTCGCTGAAATTCGGGGATTTGCACATCATGGCCTTGAGCTTGACGGTCTTGCCGTCGAAACGCTCGGGAATGTCCATGGCCTCCACATACCAAAGCCCGTAGTCCTCGTCCTTCACGACTATCTCGTCCTTTGAAAGATCGAAAGCGGAGACGGTCTTGTCAGCATAATCCTCGCTGGTTCCGTCGTCGTTTTCAAGATAGATGTCCGCCTGGCGGTTGACCATCTTGAGATTGCGCTTGCGCAGCGCGTCGCGCTCTTTCTGCGTGCAGCGGTTGAAAACTATCATATCCGCATTGCGGAGCTTCTCCATCATAAGCGAGCCCATGTTCTTGACGTACACGTCAAAGGTCGTCGCGTCGACGAAGGTCATTATCTGATAGAGCACCCAGTTCTTCGGCAGATAATCGTAATAGAGTTTCTGCATCTCCCACATTCCGTTGTACTCTATTATTATCTGCTTGGGCGAATGCTTCTTCTCAAGCTCCTTAAGGTAGCTTTGCGACAGCTTGCTCTCTTCCTCGACCGTGACAACGTCAACGTCGCGCAGCGCCTTGGGGTCGTATTCCTCTGTGCCCTCCTCGCAGCATAGAAGAAGCGTCCGGCCGTCGTTTGCAAAGCCGTCGCGCAGGATGCCGTTTATGAAATTCGTCTTGCCGCCTTCAAGGAACCCGGCAATAAGATATACAGGAATATCCATATTTTCTCAATTCTCCAAATTCAGATTCCGAACAGAGCTTTAAGCGCGTCCTCGTCCAGCTTTGCGCCTATAACGCACAGCTTACCGGTGACCTCGGCTCCGCCGCGGCGCACGTCGTGCTCCATGGGAACGTAGTCGAAATGTATCCAGCCGCCGTCGGACGCGGGCACGATTCCCTTGGCGCGAAGTATCGCGCCGTATTTCCCGCTGTCAAGCTCCGTGAGCGCAGCGGCTATCGCGTCGTCCGTAAACTTCTTCGGCGTCTCGGCGCCCCAGCTCGTAAACACCTCGTCCGCGTGATGGTGATGATGGTGATGCTCATGCTCATCGTGATCATCATCGTCGTGATGGTGGTGATGCTCGTGGCCGCATTCGCACTCGTCGTCATCGTCATCGTGATGGTGGTGATGCTCGTGCTCGTCGTGCTCGTCATCGTCGTCGTGATGCTCGGCGGCTATCGCGGCGAGAAGCTCAGCCTTGAGCGAATCCTCGCGGTTCATGGCGGAGCGGAGCTGCTCTCCCGTAAGATACTCCCACGGCGTTGTAACAATAAGAGCCTTCGGGTTGTGCCCGCGCAGGAGCTCAACTATGGAAGCGAGCTTTTCCTCGCTCATGTTCTGTGTACGGCTCAGGATAATGGTATTCGCGTTTTCGACCTGATTATTGAAAAACTCGCCGAAGTTCTTCATGTACATTTTGCACTTGTTCGCGTCGGCCACGGTGACAAAGGTGTTGAGCTCCACGCCCTCCAGCTTGTCCGAAACGCCTTCGACCGCCCGGATAACATCCGAAAGCTTGCCGACGCCGGACGGCTCGATAAGCACGCGGTCGGGATGATACTGCCCTATGACCTCGGTCAGAGCCCTGCCGAAATCTCCGACGAGCGAGCAGCAGATGCAGCCTGAGTTCATTTCCGTTATCTTTATCCCGGCTTCCTTGAGAAAGCCTCCGTCGATGCCTATCTCGCCGAACTCGTTTTCTATAAGCACGAGCTGTTCGTCCTTGTAGGCCTCTTTGAGAAGCTTCTTTATGAGCGTGGTCTTGCCCGCGCCGAGGAACCCGGAAATGATGTCTATTTTTGTCATGAAAAATTCCTTCCTTACTCAACCTCGGGCCGAACGCCCCGGGTCATTTTACTAAATATGTATTGTACCCATTTCCTAAGCGAATTGCAACAGGCGTCCGCCAATTGCATCCGACGCTCTTCCGCACCTTTTTGACGGGGAATTTTGCATTTTGATTGTATATGCAATTATAATTTGTGCATATTGCGTGAGAAGCAGCGGTTATTATGTATTACCGTTAATTATTTAACATGCTTAATTTTAATGCCGCGCAAAACCCGTTTATTGTGCAATATGACTTGTTTTTCTTGTCCCAAAGTGATATTATGACTATATAGAGAAAAGACGCGCGGTCAGCAAAAAATGACGGCACGGCCTGCATCTCAAATTTGTGAAAGGGCGGTATCTTTTATGAAAAGAGCTAACATTCAGGACCATTACGGATTGTTTATCAATGGCGCGTGGCGCGAGGCTTCCGACGGCAAGACCTTCGAGAGCACCTGCCCCGCCAACGGCGAACATCTCGCCACCTGCGCGGAAGCCACCAAGCAGGACGTTGATGATGCCGTAAAGGCCGCATGGGCGGCATTTGAAAGCTGGAAAAACACCACCACCTCCGAAAGAGCCGCTATCCTCAACAAGATAGCCGACATAATTGACGCAAACAAAGAGCACCTCGCCATGGTCGAGTCCCTCGATAACGGCAAACCCATCCGCGAGACAATGGCCATCGACGTGCCCATGTCCGCCGACCATTTCCGCTATTTTGCGGGCTGCATAATGGCCGAAGAGGGCAGCGCCAATATCCTCGGCAAGGACACCCTTTCCCTTATCCTCCGCGAGCCTATCGGTGTCGTCGGACAGATAGTTCCCTGGAACTTCCCGTTCCTTATGGCCGCATGGAAGCTGGCTCCCGTTCTCGCAAGCGGCTGCTGCACAGTGTTTAAGCCTTCGTCCACTACTTCCCTGAGCGTTCTCGAGCTTGCCCGTCTGACTCAGGACGTGCTGCCCAAGGGCGTGTTCAACGTCATCACCGGCGCGGGCGGAAAGTCCGGCCAGTACATACTCGATCATCCCGACTTCCGCAAGCTGGCTTTCACCGGCTCCACCGAGGTCGGACTCAGCGTCGCCAGGGCTGCGGCGGAGAAGCTCATTCCCTCCACCCTTGAGCTCGGCGGCAAGAGCGCCAACATCTTCTTCAGCGACTGCAAGTGGGACATGGCCATGGACGGCCTGCAGCTCGGCATCCTGTTCAATCAGGGCCAGGTCTGCTGCGCCGGCTCCCGCGTGTTCGTTCAGGAAGGCATCTACGACAAGTTCGTCGAAGAAGCGGTCAAATGCTTTAACAACGTCAAGGTCGGCATGCCCTGGGAGCAGGACACTCAGATGGGCTCTCAGATCAACGAGGGACAGCTCAAGAAGATACTCAGCTATGTCGAGATAGGCAAAAAAGAGGGCGCAAAGGTCGCCTGCGGCGGCGAGCGCGCTACCGACGGAGATCTGGCAAATGGCGCTTTCATGAAGCCCACATTGCTCGTCGACGTCGACAACAAGATGCGCGTCGCTCAGGAGGAGATCTTCGGGCCGGTCGCAGTCGTCATCAAGTTCAAGGACGAGGACGACGTTATCAAGATGGCCAACGACAGTGTTTACGGTCTCGGCGGCGCAGTCTGGACCCGCGATATCAACCGCGCGGTCCGCGTTGCCCGCGGCGTAGAGACCGGACGTATGTGGGTCAACACCTACAACTCCATCCCCGAGGGCGCTCCGTTCGGCGGCTACAAGACCTCCGGCATCGGACGCGAGACTCACAAGGTCATCCTCGAGCACTATACTCAGATGAAGAACATCATGATAAATCTGTCCGAGGCTCCCTCTGGCTTCTACGGCACCAAGTTCTGATTTCCGATAAATCCCAAACGTATTACGGGCTCCCGCTTCTTAATCGAAGCGGGAGCTTGGTTTTTTGTGGGAAACATGGCCTTTTTCTAGTGTACGGCAATCTTGTCGATAAGCTTTTGCCGGGCGGGTTACGTCGCTTACTTCAATGTGATCGATTTCTGATGCTAAATGATCTGGCGGTTAAGACGCCCACCCAAACGGCTGAGAATTTCATTGGAGATTGTCCCCGTCTGCTCCGCAAGATCACAGGCGGTGATTTTTTCATCTCCGGACCGGCCGATGATAACGGCGACATCTCCAGCTTTCACGTCCTGAATGCCGGAGATGTCAACCAGCATTTGATCCATACAGATGCGGCCGACAATAGGCGCTTTGCGGCCGTTTATCAATACGCTCCCCACTCCGCATGACAGCGAGCGCGGGACGCCGTCGCCATATCCGATTGCTACGACCGCTATTTTTGTATCCTTCGGTGCAACAAATTGCAGTCCGTAGCCGGCCGCTTCTCCCTGAAACAAATCTTTGACAAGTGCTATCCTCGCCTTTATCGACAAAACCGGTTCAAGCGAAATACCGCAGCGTTCCGTGTCGGCGCGCGTACTGAGCATTCCATAGAGCGCAATCCCAACCCTTGCATAGTTTTCAGCCAGCTCCGGATAGTACAAAAGGCCGTCGCTGCTGACGATATGCTTTTTGGGGCATGTGAATCCGCGCCGACGAAGCTCGTCAACGACATTGTAAAAGGATTTCGCCTGAGCATGGGTAAACGCCGTACTTTCAGGGGAAGCTTCGTCGGCTACGCATAGGTGGGTGAAAATTCCTTCTATTTTTAGATTATTACATTTGAAAATTTTTATGATCTCCTCTATCTTTTCGCTGCGCTCTCCCAGCCGGTGCATTCCCGTATCGATCTTGACATGCACCGAAATCTTTTTCCCATACAGGTCGAGGACTTTCGCATAGGAAAAATCAAGCACGGTCTGTGTCAGGCGATAGCTGCACAGAAGCGGAAATTCTTTCGGATGTGTATAGCCCAAAACCAAAATCGTTCCGGTAACTCCGTTTTTACGAAGCTGGGCCCCTTCCTCAGCGGTTGCAACACAGAAGGAATTTACGCCCAGCCGGTTAAGCTCCCGTGAAATCAGCACCGCGCCGTGCCCATAGGCATTTGTCTTGACGGCGGGCATCAGCTCGCAGCCATCCGGAAGCAGGGCGCGAAGGGCTTCCACGTTATGACAAAGCGAGGCGCGGTCAAGCTCAATCCATGCCCTGCCCTGGCAAAAATCAGATTTCTCCATGTTCTTCACACTTTCTTTCAAGGACAAGAGCCCGCGGAGAAACCACGGTGCAGTTATCCGGGATATCGAAGCTGACAACCGCTCCCGCGCCGATTTTCACGTTGTTCCCGATTTGAATATCTCCAATGACCGCGGCGCCCGCGCCAATCAGGCAGTTGTCGCCGATGCGCGGCGCCTTGCGCTCCACTTCTCCTATCGTTACATTCTGATAAATCAGGCAGTTCGCGCCAATGCTCGCGTAGCGGGAAATATAGATGCCGTGCAGGCCGTGCGGAAGAGAAGGGATTCCGGCAATCTTTGCGCCGTTTCCGATGTAGCCTCCGTGCTTATGCGCCGACCGGTTACAAAGAAATGTAAGTATATCTTTAAAAAATTTGTTTTTCGTCCGCTCCCGCCGCCTGAAGAGGGACCAGTAGCGGCGCAGATTGTCTCCCTTGGAATAATCAATCATTTTATCTCTTAACATTGCAAAACTTCTTTCTTCACCATGGACCTGCCGCCCGTTACCGGCCGCTTGTCCACTCGGTCAGAACAAACCCGTCCGCGTTATTGCCGGACACCGCGTATGGAAAGCCGTCCTCGATTTCAAGTTCAGTGTCCGCTCCCGCCGCGGCCTTTACATAGGAAACCTCAATATTCTGATTCCCCGTCCGATGCAAAAAATGCTTCTCCCCCCGGGGGTACTGCCTTAGAAAATCATGATATTCTTCCAGCGTCAGTCCAAGCTCCGTCATAACTGCTGCGTGAGGCGCTCCAACGTAGCGGAAATGCCATGGTTCATGCGCAATTCCCGTGACAGCCTCTTTCCCCTTCGGATAGCGTTCCACAAAGCCGTAGGCCACGGCTTTTTCCCGAAAAGTCCGGCAGATTCCGGAATAGGGAAAATACGGGCGGATGAAGTCAATCTCCGCTTTACGGAGCCCAAGGTCGATTGCAAGCCCGGTCTGATGTTCGCTGTGATCCGGCTTTGCAACAAATTGCTCTGTAAAGGCAGCTCCGTTGTCACGCAGGGACTGGTCGTAAATCTCCTGCTGCTCTTCTCTTGAGCGCCATCCGCTCACCGCGCTTATCTTCGTCCAGCCCCTGATGCCGCTCATGAGTTTGGAAAGCAAAACGGCGGCTCTGCGTTCCAGCAGAACACTGCTGCCCGAATGAACCGGGATAAGAGAGCTTTCCACATTTTTTGAACAGCAGAGGTGCTGCCCGTTGACAAGAATCAGGCTGCCCGCATGGACGGATTTTTCCGGCATTACGAGCATTTTCATAAGTCCACCGCCAATCTGATCACACGTGAAATGACCTGCTCAAAAGAAATACCTGCGGCTTTCATCATGTTGGGATACCGGCTGTGAGAGGTGAAGCCGGGGATCGTATTGACCTCATTGAAAATAACCTTGCCGTCGGCGTTCAGGAACATGTCCACCCGTGCAAAGCCGCGGCAGCCCAGAGCCTTATAAATTGTTTTGGCGGTTTTTTTGATTTCCTCAGCTTTCTGTTTTGGGATTCGCGCCGGAACGTGAATGGCCGAGGTTTTCAGGGTATACTTTTCAGTAAAATTAAAGAATCCGTCCGACAGCTCGATTTCATCGGCCTCTCCGACCGTCAGTTCATCATTGCCCATCACGGCGCAGCCAACTTCAAATCCCGTGACGTTTTCTTCCATGATGACCTCGTCGTCGTATTCAAACGCCAGCTTGACGGCTGCGGTAAGATCCTGCCGGTCAGCTACCTTTGTAATGCCATAGGAGGAACCGGCCCTGACGGGCTTTACGAACAGCGGATACCCGATTTGTTCAGCCTGCGCCGCGGCGGTTCCGGCATCCGTATTCCTCTTCAGAATGAAGGAGGCTGGAACCTGCACGCCCGCGGCCTGCGCCAGCTTGTGCGCACGGTCTTTGTCCATGCAGAGCGCCGAGGCCAGCGTTCCGCAGCCGACAAGCGGAATCCCCGCCATTTCAAATAAGCCCTGAACCGTACCGTCCTCGCCGTTTTTTCCATGAAGAACAGGGAACCCGGCGTCAATCGGAAGCGTTTCAACCTTGTCGGAATGAAATACCAGCAGAGCATGTGCGCCGCGGTCCGGAGAAATTGCCGCCGGCAAACAGTCCGAGGGATTGCACCACGTGTCCGACGGAATCTTTTCAACATCCCCGTCAAACCTGTACCAGTCTCCCTTTGATGAAATCCCAATCAGTATGGGCTCAAACTTATCGGCGTCCATATACCGAATCACGGAGTATGCCGACTGAAGCGACACGCTGTACTCGGGAGAACAGCCCCCGAATAAGACAGCGATATTTAATCTTTTCATTTTGTCTCTCATCCTTTCTGTGCGATATCCGTCCCATCGGGGAGCGGATAGCCGATTTCACATTTGTTTCTGTAAAGCAGCTTTTCAAAGGTACAGTCCCCTGTCGCCGTCAGAATCGTTCTTTGCTTCACATCCACCTCTTCATAGACCCTGTCGTCCTTGCGATAATACATCGGCTCGCCGTTTACGACCTCGTAAAATTGCCCGTTGTCCCTATCTGTCAGCAAGCGTCCGATAATATGGTCTTTATCAAGCGCAATGCTTATCTGAAAGGACATCTCCGTTTCGTTTTTTACTTTCAGATCGAGCCAGCCTTCCGACACGGTCGCATCCACGCCCATAGGCGCATCGCTTGGCGGCTCCGGAAAGTCCTTTATGCCATGTCCATGCCGTTCCACAATAGTAAGCGGCGTATGAAGGAACATCCAAAAGAGCAGGTTGCTCATCTGACACATCCCGCCGCCTGGGGCCGTTGTGAGCTTTCCATCAATCATGGTCAGCCCGTCTTTATATGAAACGTCCCGGTCGGCGTATCTGACCAGTTTCCAGAAAGAGAACGTTTCATGCGGCCTGATCACCACACTGTCCAAAGTTGCTGCGGCCAGTTTCAGGTTGAACACCTTGTTTTCCTGATACACCATATCAAAGCCGGTTTCCTGGTTATATAGAGGGCAGCTCGTTTCAAAAAGCAGATGCGGAAGCAGGCCTTCGGACTTGGCCTCGGCGTATCGGTTTCCATCCAAGCGCATCCCGGTATAAAAGCAAAAGAGGCGCTGTTTGATCCTCAGCGGCAGCAGCCATGGGAAAATCTGCGTGATTCGTTTTCTCGGCATAACAAGATCCTTTCTGCAAAATTTGAGCAAAAGAAAATCCCCGTTCGGCACTTTCATAGTACCAAAACGGGGACAGGCATGTTTTTGATTTTAATGAGGAAAGCCTGAAAAAAGAAATGCGAAAATCATACGATTTTCTGACAATCCATGGGAAGCGTCACTGTAAAGATAATATGCTCGTCGGCGCTTTCGGCTGTAACGGCGCCGCCATGCAGCTCGACGATTTCCTTTGCGATGGCAAGGCCGAGCCCCGCTCCTCCGGTAGCGCTGGAGCGCGAGGTATCAAGCCGGAAGAACTGTTCAAATATCCGGTCAAGCTTTTCTGGAGGAATCGTCTTTCCGTGATTCTCCATGCGCACGGTCACATGACTGCCGGACTGCTCCATCGCAACGAGAATCGCGGTGTCCGGGTAGCTGTAATTTACGGCATTGCGGATAAGGTTGTCGAACACGCGTTCCAGCTTGTCCGGATCGCATACGATTCGGATTTCCGGCGCCAGGTGCAGCTCCCAGCACAAGCCTTTTTCCGCCAGCACAGGGTTGAACTCAAAGGTGATCTGTTCCAGCATCCGTGTAAGATTGACGCTCTCCGGTTCCAATGTCAGCTGGGTCAGATTAAAACGGGTGATGTCGAAAAACTCGTTGATGAGCGTTTCCAGACGCTCTGCCTTATCGAGGGCAATGCCGGTGTATTTGGCGCGCAGCTCCTGCGAGATCTGAGGCTCGTCCCGAAGCAAAGTGAGATAACCGATTACGCTGGTCAGCGGCGTTTTAAGGTCATGGGCCAGATAAACCACCAGATCGTTTTTGCGCTGCTCGGCCTCCCTTGCGGCCGCGGCATTGCGCAGCGCCTGTTCCCGCACCAGATTAAGTTCATCCTGCACGTTTTTAATGGCGTCGGATAAGACAATCGGCTTATTGTCAGGCTGCGCCAGCTGCTCAGACGCATCGACCACTTCATCAAGGTAACGCAGCGGCCTTTTGAAAAAGAGATAGGTGATGATGGTCCAGCCGACGAGAATGACGCCCGTACCCCAGAACAGCGACGTTTCCTGTACCAGTTTAAGGAACTGATACAGCGAATCATACGGCTGCCAGGTGAAAATCAGGCAAATCCTCCATGCGAGAAAATACAGAAGCAGCAGACCCGCGACAAAGCCGACCAGCGCCAGAAAATATTGCAGAGTTATCTGTCGCGACAACTGACTCCGGCGAATATTATTTTTTGAAATCCGCTCACTTTGCTTACTCAATGGTATACCCCACTCCCCACACGGTCTTCACAAATTTCGGCTTCCGGCTTGGTTCGCGCATTTTTTCCCGGAGTCTCGCGATGTGCGCCATGACGGTGTTGTTATTATCGAGATATTTCTCCCCCCACACGGCCTCGAACAGTTCTTCCGATGAGACAACCTTTCCGCGGCGCTCACAGAGATACCAAAGAATATTGAACTCTATGGGCGTCAGCGCCAGCTCTTTTCCATACAACGTGCATTTATGGCTGTCCTGACAGACATAAAGACCGGCAAATTCGAACTCCCGGCTTTCAGGCGGGAGGGCGTTTGCGGTATTGTAACGCGTATAGCGGCGCAGCTGCGTTTTTACGCGGGCAACCAGCTCCAGCGGATGAAACGGCTTTGTTATGTAGTCGTCGGCCCCGAGAGTCAGCCCCGTGATTTTATCCGTATCCTCCACCTTGGCGGTCAGCATGATGATGGGAAACAGGTGATTTTCGCGAATTTTCTGGCATAGCGCAAATCCGCTCATGTCCGGCAGCATGACATCCAGAATAGCAAGGCTCAGGTCCTCGCGCTCGACGCAGGCCAGGGCATCCGCGGCATTATAAAACTTAAACACCGAATAATTTTCGCTTTTCAGATAAACTTCCACAAGATCGGCGATCTCATGCTCGTCGTCAACTATCAATATCTTATCATTCTGACTCATCGTTTCCTCCCGCATCTTTACCTATGCTACGCATTTTCCGTCTGTCCGTCGGCTTTCGCGCGTCCTTTGGAACAAGCCAGACGCTTGCCATTTTCACCGCGCCGGGAATACGGCCCATCGCGCAGTAATAGTTTATCATGCGGGCGCTTATTCCCCACCGCTCGCTTGCCTCTTTTAACGTCGTATAATCCATAATACACCTCTAACGGTTTATATCGACTATTATATTTCGCTATCTCGAATAAATCAAGTTGAAAGGAGCAGCTATCGCTCCGAAAAAGCGACGAAGATCTTAAATATATGTAAGCTCACAATTTATGGTCAATTAAAAAATTAGGAAATCTGAAATTTCCAGATTTCCTCATTTTGAAAGCGTCTCCTGATATACCGAGCACCGGCAGCAAAAGCGCACATACCGTCCGGCTTCCTATGGGGGTCAGCCAACTCCGTAATGCAGCATCCAGGTATTTACCTGGAGCAGGTAGGCGATCATTTGCGGGCCGGCCATCAGCTGGCCAAACCATGGGCGGCCGTAATCTTTCGGTGCGGAGAGGAAGCGCTCGGCTTTCTGCGGATTGAGGAAACGATTGATCGGCGCGCTACCGTCCAGGAGGACCTCGTGCAGCTGCTGCGCCAGAATGCGTTCGTAGGACGGATCATAGGTTTTGGGATAAGGGCTTTTCTTGCGGTATAAAATCTCCGGCGGCAGCAGATCCTGGCAGGCGTCCCGGAGCAGCGCTTTTTCAAGGCCGGGTCTATATTTCATCTCCCACGGCACATTATACAGGTATTCTATGATCCTGTGATCGGCAAACGGCACGCGCGCTTCCAGTCCGCTCGCCATGCTGGTGAAATCCATACGGTTCAGAAGCGTCTGCATGAACCAGCGCATGTTAAGCCAGCTGATCTCACGCCGGCGCTGTTTCTCTTCTGATTCGCCGGGAAGGAGCGGCGTCTGGCGCAGCGATTCCTGATAGCGGTTATACGCATACCCCTCAATATCCAGAGATTTGACAATGTCCGCACGCAGCAGCGCGGTCCGGGCATAGAAATCGTTGGACCACGGAAACCCGTCCATCGCCAGAAGATCCGGACGGTAAAACCACGGGTACCCGCCGAATATCTCATCGGCGCATTCGCCCGTCAGCGCGACCTTGTTCTTCTGCGCGACAAGACCGCAAAAATGCAGCAGCGAGGCGTCTACATCCGTCATGCCCGGAAGGTCTTTTGCGAAAACAGCCGCCGGCAGCCGCTCGACCAGGTGACTCTCGGTACACTTCAGCGAGGTATGATTCAGCGGATACAGTTCCAGCATCTGATCCACAAATGGCTGATCGCGCGTAGGCTGAAAAGCATTGCTCTTAAAATATTTATCGTTTCCGGTGAAATCAAACGAAAATGTATTAAGATGGGCACCCTGCCCCTGCAGATATTTCGAAGCAAGCGCGGTGACTACACTTGAGTCCACGCCGCCCGATAAAAAGCTGCATACCGGAACATCCGATACCATCTGGCGTTCCACGGCATCCCGAATCAAATAAGAGACATGAGCCACGGTTTCGGTATAGTTTTCGGTGTGCGGGCGCGCCTTCAGCGCCCAGTAAGCCTCCTCCCGCATTCCGGAGGCAGTAAAGACCACTTTGCAGCCGGGGCGGACTTCCGATATGCCGTGAAAGACGCCGCATCCCGGGGTGCGCGCCGGGCCGATTCCGAAAATTTCCCGAAAGCTGTTTTCATCCGCCTCGGGCTTGACCGCGGGATGGCAAAACAGCGCCTTTATCTCCGAAGCAAAGATGAGAGTATCGTTCTGCTTTGTATAAAACAGAGGCTTTACCCCGGCATGGTCGCGGAACAACAGCAGCTCCTGCCGCCGGCCGTCCCAGATTGCAAATGCAAATATGCCGTTCAGCTTTGTCACAAAATCCGCTCCGTAAGCTATATAGGCGTTCAGCAGGACTTCGGTATCGCAGGTGGTTTCAAAAATATAGCCGAGACGTTTCAGGTCCTGAGTCAGTTCATCGGCATTGTACACCTCGCCGTTATAAATGATCCCATACAAATCGCCATCCTTGCTGCGCAGCATCGGCTGTGTTCCGCCGATTATATCGCGGATAGAAAGGCGCGTATGCGCAAAGCCAACGCTGCTTGAAAGATATTCGCCCGTCTGGTCGTGTCCCCTGTGGGCGATAGATTCGCGCATCAGAACCAGCACCTGACTCCATTGCTCCCGCTCTCTTAAAAAGTCCTCCTGAAAATTACAAAACCCGGCAATTCCGCACATAGTCTTTTCCTCCAAACTAAAAAAGCAAAGACGTCCCCCTACCAGGACAACGCCTTTGCCGTTCTTCAATTGTATATATTCGAAAAAATGCAGAATATGCGTAAATACTTCGGTTTTCATTTTTATCAAATGTGGTCAAGTATTATTTTGCTCATTTTTTTCAAAACAGTTACATAAGACGATGCCGCATTGAATCAGATTATAAAATTTCCATATGATACTTTTGTCGAAACCCCTTGACAAAACCACCGGTTATACCTTATGATAAATGCGTTTTCGATTGCATATAGCGAGAACACTTTTGACCGGTTTCGTTTTCGAAATTCAAGGTCATGCCGACAGCGCGGCAGCTGCCGGTGGTGAGGCCCTGCCTCACCTTATTGATTGCGTTAAAAGCGCAAATTTTATAAGTTGGCAACTCAATTGCCAGTTGGTTACTTCATAACCAAGTGTACTAGTGTACACGCTTGTGAAACGGTCAATAAGAGTAGTAAAAGTAGTTCTTACTATATAGACTCTGAAACATCTAAACAGCGGGCAGACTCGCTCCGCCAAAAGAGCGGGGAGGTTGATTTTATAGCCCGTGGCTTATATGATTTGAACGTTTGATTTGTTGTGTCACAGTACGCTGTGGCACTTTTTTTATTGTGTTTTTTATTGTGTTTGGGGTGGTATTATGGAAAAACTAAAATTGTACGGGTTCAACAATCTTACCAAGTCGCTGAGTTTCAACATCTACGACATCTGCTACGCCAAGACGGCGCGGGAGCAGCAGGACTATATCAAGTATATAAACGAGCAGTACAATTCGGAACGGCTGACGGCGATCCTTACAAAACTGACCGAGATGATCGGAGCGACGGTGCTGAACATATCAAAGCAGGATTACGAGCCTCAGGGCGCTAGCGTCACCTTTCTGATCGCGGAGGAGAGCATGGTAAAAGCCCGCAGCGGCGAAACGGTTGTGGCGCACCTGGATAAAAGCCACGTCACCGTGCACACCTACCCGGAATACCATCCTGAAACCTCCATCGCCACCTTCAGGGTGGACATAGACGTAGCCACCTGCGGAGAGATCACCCCACTTTCCACTCTGGATTTTCTAATCGGGAGCTTTGATTCCGACATTATCACCATGGACTACCGCGTGCGGGGCTTCACCCGGAGCATAGAGGGTAAAAAGCTGTTTATGGACCACAATATCACCTCCATTCAGGATTATATCAGCCGCGACATCCTGCAAAAGTATGACGCCGTCGATATTAATGTCTACCAGGCCAACCTGTTCCACACAAAAATGCTCATCAAAGACCTTGTGCTGCAAAACTACCTGTTCAATCTCGACGTATACGAAATCCCGCCGAAGACCCGGCTTGACATCACCAATTCGCTCCGCCGCGAGATGATAGAGATTTTCAGCGGAAACAACATCTATCAGGAGGTCGAGCGTTGAATGATCAGACACGTGCTCCTCTGCTCGATGCTCTGGAGCGGATGCGGCGTGAGAGGCTTGTCCCCTTCGACGTACCCGGCCACAAGCGCGGAAAAGGCAACCCGCAGCTAACCGAATTTCTTGGAGAAAGCTGTCTGTCGGTGGATGTAAACTCCATGAAGCCGCTTGACAATCTCTGCCATCCCGTGGGCGTGATCCGGGAGGCGGAGGAACTGGCCGCCGAGGCCTTCGGCGCGGCACACTCCTTTTTCATGGTGGGAGGCACTACCTCCGCCGTACAGGCAATGATCCTCTCCGTCGTGAAAAGCGGAGACGAGATCATTCTGCCCCGCAACGTCCACCAGAGCGTAATCAACGCCCTGGTTCTCTGCGGAGCCGTGCCCGTCTATCTTAACCCGCAGACGGACAGGCGTCTTGGAATCGCGCTGGGGATGTCCGTGGAGGACGTCCGGCGAACTATCGCCGCGCACCCCGGCGCAAAGGCCATCCTTCTCAACAATCCGACCTATTACGGCATCTGTTCCGATTTAAGACAAATTACGCAGCTCGCCCATCAGAGCGGCCTGCAGGTTTTGGCCGACGAGGCCCACGGCACGCATTTTTACTTCGGCAAAAACATGCCCCTCTCCGCCATGGCGGCGGGCGCGGATATGGCCGCGGTAAGCATGCACAAGTCCGGCGGCTCTCTGACCCAGAGCTCCCTGCTGCTCTGCGGGGAGCGGGTCAACGCCCAATACGTCCGCCAGATAATCAATCTTACCCAGACCACCAGCGGGTCATATCTCCTCCTATCAAGTCTTGATATATCTAGGCGGAACCTCGCGCTGCGGGGCGAGGAAATTTTTGACAAGGTCCAGCGCTTCGCGCAGTATGCCCGGGACGAGATAAACGCCATCGGCGATTACTACGCATACTCCAAAGAGCTTATCAACGGAGACAGCGTCTTTGATTTTGACACCACCAAGCTGTCCGTCAACACGCTGGGACTGGGGCTGGCGGGGATTGAGGTCTACGACCTGCTCCGTGACGAATACGGCATTCAGATCGAGTTTGGGGACCTTGGCAACATACTGGCTTATATTTCCATTGGAGACAAGAACAAAAATATAGAGCGGCTGATAAGCTCCCTTGCGGAAATCCGCCGGATATATAAACGGGACAACCGGGATATGCTGGCGGGCGAATACATCAGCCCCGCCGTGATGCGATCCCCCCAGACGGCATTTTATGCGGAAAAGGAAAGCCTTCCGCTTGAGGCATGCGAGGGCCGGATATGCTCTGAATTCGTAATGTGCTACCCGCCCGGAATCCCCGTTCTGGCTCCCGGCGAGCTGATTACGCCGGAAATCGTGGCGTATATACAATATGCCAAAGAAAAGGGATGCGTGCTGACCGGCCCGGAGAATATGGATATCCGTCGGTTAAACGTTCTGAAAGGAGAATAAGATGGACGACCTGTGGTACAGCGAATATCATACGCCCAACGTGCGCTTTTCGATTAAGGTTAACGCTCAGCTTCACCGGGAGACAAGCAATTACCAGACGATCTCGGTGTTCGACTCGTTCGAATTCGGCCGCTTTCTGACTCTGGACGGCATTATTATGCTGACCGAGCGTGACGAATTCATTTACCATGAGATGATTACCCACCCCGCCATGGCGGTGAATCCGAATATCCGAAAAGTGCTGATTATCGGCGCCGGCGACGGCGGCGCGGCGCGCGAGCTTTCAAAATACAAGAGCATCGAGCGCATCGACATCGTGGAGATCGACGAGCGGGTGGTTGCGGTCTGCCGGGAATACCTGCCCGGAACGGCCTGCGGCTTAGACGACGCGCGCGTGCACCTTCACTTTCAGGACGGCATTAAATTTGTCCGCCATGCGGAGAACGCCTACGACCTTATCATCGTGGACTCCACCGACCCGTTCGGTCCCGGCGAAGTGCTGTTTACGCGGGAGTTTTACGGCAGCTGCCATAAAGCCCTCACTGAAAACGGCATCATGCTGAATCAGCACGAGAGCCCCTTCTATGCCGAGGATGCGAAAGCCATGCGCTCCGCACACCGGCACATCGCTCAGACGTTTCCGGTAAGCCGTGTGTATCAGGCCCATATTCCCACCTATCCGTCGGGTCACTGGCTGTTTGGGTTTTCCTCAAAGTCACTGCTTCCGATAGATGATCTTCGGAGCGATGAGTGGAACGCGCTGAACATCCCGACCCGCTATTACAACACCAATCTGCACCGCGGCGCGTTTGCCTTGCCGACCTATGTGGAGGATATGCTCAATGAGAAATAAGAACGTACAGACCTTCCTCGCGAGCGACGCAGAATACGACGAGGCCGATGTAGTGCTGTTCGGCGCCCCGTTCGACGGGACCACGTCCTTTCGCCCTGGCGCCCGCTTCGGCTCCTCCGCCATCCGGGGCGAATCCTTCGGTATTGAAACCTACTCCCCTTACTGCGGCAGGGACCTCACTGACTGCCGGATTTTCGACGGCGGGGATCTTGACCTGCCCTTCGGCAACACCGAGCGGGTGCTTGGAATTATCCAGGACTTCGCCGCGGATCTTTTGGACGACGCCAAGCGCTTTGTGATGCTCGGCGGCGAACACCTCATCACCCTTGGCGCCATGCGCGCCGCAGCGGAGCGCTATCCGGATGTGCACGTCATTCAATTCGACGCCCACGCCGACCTGCGAGGCGAATACATCGGTGAGCCTCTTTCCCACTCCACCGTAATGCGGCAGGTGTGGAACCTGCTGGGCGACCGGAGGCTCCACCAGTTCGGCATCCGCAGCGGAGAACGACAGGAATTTGAATTTGCAAGGGAACACACCTGTCTGCATAAATTCGATCTTGAGTCCTTTCCGGAGACAGTAACGCAGCTTCAGGGCAAACCGGTGTACTTTTCACTTGATATGGACGTGCTGGATTCCTCCGTCTTCTGCGGCACCGGCACTCCGGAAGCCGGCGGGATAACCTTTAAGGAGCTGATGCAGGCAGTCTTGCAGCTGCATCGGCTGAACATCGTAGGCTGCGACATAAACGAGCTCTCCCCGCACTACGACCAGAGCGGCAGCTCCACGGCCGCCGCCTGCAAAATCACCCGTGAAATTTTACTGCAAATTGCAAAATAAAGGAGCGAACTGCCATGGGAAAATGTTTGATTATCGGCTGCGGCGGGGTTGCCGGCGTCGCAATACAAAAATGCTGCCAGAACAGCGACGCGTTTGAGGAAATTATGATCGCCAGCCGCACCAGGGCCAAATGCGACGCGCTTAAGGCCAGGATAGAGGGCACCACCAAAACGAAAATCCACACCGCCCGGGTAGATGCCGACAATGTTAATGACCTTGTCGCCCTGATTCAGGAGTTTCGCCCCGATGTGGTGCTGAATCTGGCTCTCCCCTACCAGGACCTTACCATCATGGACGCCTGTCTCGCCACACGCACCCACTATGTTGATACCGCCAACTACGAGCCTCTTGATACCGCGAAATTCGAGTACAAGTGGCAGTGGGCCTATCGCGAAAAATTCAAGGAAGCGGGCATCTGCGCGCTTCTTGGCAGCGGCTTTGATCCCGGCGTCACCGGCGTGTTCTCCGCCTACGCGCAAAAACACCAGTTTGACGAAATCCACTATCTTGACATCCTTGACTGCAACGGCGGCAGCAACGGTTATCCGTTCGCCACCAACTTTAATCCCGAGATAAACATCCGTGAGGTCTCGGCAAACGGCAGCTATTGGGAAAACGGCGGCTGGATAGAGACAAGTCCCATGGAGATCAAGCGGGAGTATGATTTTGCCGGCGTTGGTAAAAACGACATGTATCTGCTGCACCACGAGGAACTGGAGAGCCTTGGTCTTAATCTCCGGGGCATCCGGCGCATCCGCTTTTTTATGACATTCAGCCAAAGCTACCTGACTCATCTCAAGTGTCTTGAAGACGCGGGCATGACCTCCATCAAGCCCATTGAGTACCAGGGAAAGCAAATCGTACCCCTCCAGTTTCTCAAGGCGGTACTGCCCGATCCGGCGAGCCTCGGTCCTAAGACCGTCGGCAAAACCAACATCGGATGCATCTTCCAGGGGGTGAAAGACGGCAAGGAGAAGACCTACTATCTCTACAACGTCTGCGACCATCAGGAGTGCTATCGTGAAGTAGGCAGTCAGGCGATCTCTTACACAACCGGCGTTCCCGCCATGATAGGCGCGATGCTGGTGATGGACGGCACTTGGAACCGGCCGGGCGTATGGAATATCGAGGAATTCGATCCGGACCCGTTTATGGCGGAGCTGAACCGCTGGGGCCTCCCCTGGACGGAGGACTTCCGCCCCGCTCTGGTAAACTGATGGAGCAGAGCCTTTACTCAGTGGAGACCCCGTGCTATGTGGTGGACGAAGCGAGCCTTATCCGCAATCTCACAATCCTGAAAGACGTAGCGGAGCAAGCTGGCTGCAAAATCCTTCTGGCGCAAAAGGCGTTTTCCATGTATCACGTGTATCCTCTCATCCGCCGCTATCTGGCCGGCGCCACCGCCAGCGGGCTGTTCGAGGCGCGGCTTGGAGCCGAGGCGATGGGGGCGGAAAATCACGTCTTTTCCGCAGCTTATATCGAGAGGGAATTCGAAGAAATTCTCGCGCTTTGCGACCACATAACATTCAACTCCTTTGCCCAGTGGCAGAAATACCGCCCGCGCGCCATTGCGGCGGGCAGAAGCTGCGGCATCCGCGTAAATCCTGAGTGCTCAACCCAGCAGCGCGGCATTTACGACCCCTGCGCGCCGGGCTCGCGGCTTGGCGTCACAAGGGAGAATTTCCGGCCGGAACTTCTTGACGGTCTGGAGGGTCTGCACTTTCACACCCTGTGCGAGCAGAACAGCGACGCCCTCATCGAGACGCTTGCGGCTGTGGAGGAAAAATTCGGGGAGTTTATCCCCCGGATGAAGTGGGTGAATTTCGGCGGCGGCCACCACATCACCCGTGAGGATTACGACCGGCGGGCGCTTATCGACTGCGTCCGCCGTTTTCGGGAGACCTATGGGGTTGAGGTGTATCTTGAACCGGGAGAGGCCGTCGCCCTTAACGCGGGCTTTCTCGTGACATCGGTACTGGACATCGTCCGCAACGGCGTCGACATCGCTTTGCTTGACGCCTCCGCCGCCTGCCACATGCCGGACGTGATCGAATCGCCGTACCGTCCGCCGCTGCTGAACGGTGGACAGCCCGGAGAAAAGCGGTACACCTATCGTCTGGCGGGAGCCACCTGCCTTGCCGGTGATATAATCGGAGATTATTCGTTCGACCGTTCGCTAAGCGTTGGCGATAAGCTGGTTTTTGAGGATATGGCGATTTATTCCATGGTAAAAAACAACACTTTCAACGGAATGCGTCTGCCTTCCATTGCTCTTCGGCGGAAAGACGGCAAAATCGAGACCATCCGCCGGTTCGGATACAGGGATTTCAAAGAACGCCTCTCCTGATCGCGCCCCTCTCGGAATTTTCATTTAGCTGCCAAGGGCGGCTACTTACCCGGTAGGCATTGCCTGCCGGGTTTTTTTCGGCCGCAGGCGGCGCGGAGCCGTGCCGTCCTCCGCCGATTTGTTCAAGGCAGCAGCGCGTCAACAAAAAAAGGCCGCTAACATCATGGCGGCCGCGGTAAACGGGTCATTAGCTTTCTCTTGTGGCGCCGGTGGGTGTATGGTATAGTGGTAACAGTATTCACCTTATGCTTACAATTCTCATAATATTTGTAACAGGGCAAGCGAGCGCATGTCCCAACGGGAGAGGAACTGGATGAGGGTTAATATTCTTGATTTGCTTAGTAAGCTTAACGACGCACAGATGATTCTGTCGCCGACGCTTGGGAGACACCAACTGCAGGTGGCATATCTTGCCTGCAGGATGGCGCATAATATGGGTTGGAAGCAGGAGCAGTGCAATCAGATTTTTATCGCGGGGATGCTGCACGATGTCGGGGCACTTTCGCCGGAAGAGAAATTAGATGTGCTGGATGAGACGAAAATAAGTGATCTCAACTCGCATGCTTTCCGCGGAGCCTGGCTGCTGGAAAGATTTTTCCCGGACAGGTCAATCAGCGCAATTGTAAAATATCATCATATACCATGGGAGAACGGGGAAGCTTTAAAAAAGAACGACGCCATGCCGGAATCGAGCAATCTTCTGTATCTTGCGGACAGGGCCAGTGCGTCTATTTCGCACGATAGCTTTATCCTGACACAGGTCGAAGCGATCAAATACAGAATCCGAGCCAAAAGAGGAGGCTATTTCAAAGAAGAATATGTCGACGCTTTTGAGAAGACAGCCGGGTGTGAGGCTGTCTGGTTGGATATGATGTCCCCTAATATATACAAAAGAGTGGACCGAGCTTACTTCGCCGGCTATATGATGGATATAGATGAACTGGTAAATTTCTCACATATCTATTCTTTTCTTATCGATTTCAGAAGCCGTTTTACAGCAACGCATTCTGCGAGAGTGGCGAAGACGGCGGAAGCTCTTGCGGTGCTGCTGAATTTCTCGGCGGAGGATACGAAGAAAATGCTGATTGCCGGCTATCTGCACGACCTCGGGAAACTGGCGGTAGACAATCGTATTTTGGAAAAAGACGGCGGATTGACAAATGAGGAATTTTCCATCATTAAATCACATTCCTATTATACATATTACCTGCTTGATGGAATAGAAGGCCTTGGGGAAATCAGAGCGTGGGCAGCTTTCCACCATGAAAAAATGGATGGAACAGGATATCCGTTCCATTTATCTTCAGATATACTGTCTCTGGGGTCGAGAATCATGTGCATCGCGGACGTTTTTGCCGCGCTTAAGGAGTCGCGCCCCTATAAGTCAGAGATGACGAAGGCGCAGATTCTGCCGATAATGCAGAAAATGGCGGATAGCGGATCGCTCGATGGAAAGATGGTTGCACTGGTCAAAGAACATTATGACCTGTTGGCAGAAGCATGCATGAAAGCCGGAGACGAGGCAGAAAAAGAGTACGAGGCTTTCTACAGAATAAGCGGAATTTGAAAAGGCGGGCGCGAAGCTTGCGTCTCCTGCACAAGTCGATTTGCAAATCTGAGGACTCGCAGGCTTTACAACTTTTCAAAAAGTTATAAAAAGCGGCTAAATCTAATGATTTAGCCGCTTTTCATTATGTTCATAATCTCAACGGGATTTTGCCATTTTAAAACCATGCTTCATAATAAAACCAGTTCTTCATAATTCTTTTTGTTCTACCGCCGTTATCCGTGCCATCTGACCATTCCCACTCATCATCAGATACGGCAGAAAGACTATAATTCGTATTTTGATATGCTGTCGGGACGTCATCCGGTGAATAGTAAAAGCCATAATATTTAGAAGCCGGAACAATTCCCACTCCACAGTAATAAAACTGCACGATATCATTATCGCCTCTAAAAACCTGCTCTACTTCCACACCTTTATAGGTTTTTGTTCTCGTATCAGAATTTAAGTATGCTTCCGCAACAGTCACCAACTCTTCACTGTTTTGATTTACAAAGTTTTTTATCCGGCGCTCCGGATTTGAAATAAACTTTATCGCGTAAATAGCCAAGATAACAAGTAAAACTGCAACTATTATTTTATTCCGTTTCTTCACAAGAGCATATCACCCGTTTTTAAAAGACTATCCATTTGCAATCTCTTCCCCGTTATATATAAATTCATTCATAAACAGTGAAAGGATTTTGGGATCAAATTGTGTACCCGAGTTTTCCTTTAATTCTGAAACTACTTTTTCTGTTGGAAGCGCTTTTCGATATACACGATCGTTTGTCATGGCATCATACGCATCCGCCACTGCCAGGATGCGGCAGAGCACCGGGATAGCCTCTCCTTTAAGTCTTCGCGGATAGCCCGTACCATCCCAGCGCTCGTGGTGAGACAGAATCAATTCCGCAACCATGGATAATTCAGGAGTGCTCTGCGCAATCCGATATCCTATCTCAG
The DNA here is from genome assembly GCA_034926415.1 of Oscillospiraceae bacterium. Taxonomy (GTDB): domain Bacteria; phylum Bacillota; class Clostridia; order Oscillospirales; family Oscillospiraceae; genus JAYFRC01. The sequence continues at coordinate 2,732 of JAYFRC010000058.1, read as the reverse complement.
AATGGCGCTTCATCTCTTCCCATTCAATGGCTGTCAGCGAACTTGGTTTCTGCAAAATATGCTGAGGAACTCCTACCTTTCCAATGTCATGTAAAACCGCAAGCAATGCGAGTTCGTTTAATTCTTCCGCGTTTAAGTTTAGTTTCTTGCCTATTATTTGACAGTAATCTTTAAGACGTTCAGCATGTTCCTCTGTTTCCATACTCTTCTCATATAGGGTCGCCAGCAGTGTATTGATTATCGTATTTCGGTAACTTGAACCTTCAAGCAGTTTTTGATGATACATCCACTCTTCCGCCTGCCGCAGAATGAGCTCCAGACTTTGTTCAGGGGACGTTTTAGCAGCACAGCCAAGAGACACGCTGAGCTGCAGGGACTCCTCGTAATTTTTCTCGAACTCACGTCTGGCCTGCTCAACTTTTTTCTCCGCCATCTCAAGCGTTGTGTGGGGTAAAATGATCAAAAATTCATCTCCTCCCCATCTGGCAACAATGTCTTCCTTGCGGCAGATGCTTTTGAGCACATTCGCGACCCTTTGAAGAAGCCTGTCTCCCGCTCTGTGCCCAAACACGTCATTCGTAATTTTCAGGCCGTTGACATCTCCCATAATGACTGCCAGAGGCAACTGATCCGGCGTATCCATCAGCCGCATATGTTCTTCCAGAAATCTTCGGTTGTATAGTCCTGTCAATGGATCATGGTAACTTAAAAATAATATCTGTCTTTGCTGCTCCTTATCATGGCTGACATCCCGAAACACCATAACCACGCCGAACCTCTGGCCGCCGTCATCCCGTATCGGTGCCGCACTGTCCGCAACTGGCACGGGGCGTCCGTCTTTTCTAATCAGCACCGTGTGGTTCGCCATTCCCACGATTTTTCCGGATTTTAATACGATTTGAATAGGGTTGTCGACTTCGTGTCCGGTTTCCTCACTTCGAAGGCGGATAATCTCCGCAAAGGACTTGCCCAGGACTTCCGCTTCCTTCCAGCCTGTGATTTCAACAGCCGCCTGATTCAAAGAGGTTACATATCCAGAATTATCAGTGGTTATTACCCCATCTCCAATAGAATATAAGGTAATTTTCAGCCTCTCTTTTTCCATATTGAGTGCCTGCCGGTAATGCTCGCGGTCAGTTGCATCAAAAATAATGGAGAGCAGTTCTGTTTGATTACCATAGTTTATCGGGCAGGAGTATACGTCTACGAAACGGTTTTCTCCACTGCGCAATTTATGCGGAAACAGAAAATATTTTTGCTTTGCAGAATAGGCCATCATACGCCGGCGAAGTACTTCTTCTTCCGACAGCTGATTAATTTCCTGAATTTTCATTGATATAAGTTCATCGTGAGTATATCCGTAAAAAGTACAGGCAGCGGGATTTGCGTCCAGAATTTGGCCTGTTTGCGGATGAATAATCAGCATAACGGCATCATGCTCTCTGAACATGGATTGAAGGCGCTGCAAAAGCTCTTCTTTATCCTTTCTAAGGCGCTTTATCTCGGTAATATCAGTGCGGGAACCAAGTAAATAACTTATTTTTCCATTTTTCCGGATCGGAGTGAACTTGGTCAGCCAATCGCGGGGGCCGCTTCCAAAATCCTGCGTAAGCTCAAATGAAATGTCAGTTCCGCTATCAATACATTGCTGATAACTTCTCTGAATTTCTTGTCCCCTTTCTTTTCCAAGTACTTCTTCCGGCGTTTTGCCTGCAATTTCATGCAAGCCAGTCAACTGACGATGTACCCGGTTGCTTCTGAGATATCTAAACGTCCCATTGCTGTACTCAGCCAGAAACATAGCATCATGAGTACTGTTAAAAATCAACTCCAAATCTTCAAAAGCCGTACGAATTTCTTTATTCTGAAGTTCCTGCTTCGAGGTCAGACGATCTTCTTTCGTTATATCTTGAAGAACAACAATAAGGTGACTTGCGTCAGGAAAATTAGTACTGATTGCCACCGTCCTGTTTTTTAGCTCAATTTTCCATCTTTTCTCATTTTGCGCAGATGCCTGAATTATCTCGGCATAAAAAGCGACCCAGTTGAACTCACCTGAAGCGCTTTGTTCTGGGTCATCAAGCATACTTTTTCCATAGAGCTTGCTCCCCTCCAACCCAGTAAATAAATCAAACGTGCTGCTCGTTTCCAGTAAAACAAGATCAATTGGCTGGCCATTGTCGTCCAAAATTAGCTGATAGTAGGCGTAAGCTATTAGTAGTTGTTCAAATAGACTTTGCAAAACTTTTTCGGTCATTTTGATCCTCCTAAACTTATGTCACTGATTTGTTTGGAAAAGAAACCTAAAAATCACCTAAGCCCTTTGAATTTTACCTGCGCAATCATTCCTATAAGCTTCATATTTTTGTTAAACCGTGAACTCAAACAAAAAGCCGCGCAGGGACACCCCGCACGGCATAGATTTACCAAATACATTATTATGAAATTGGCGCATTGCTCGCCGTTTTTTGATTATACCAAATATTTCTAATTTTCTCAACAAAAACATTAAATACGTCAAAAGACATGGGAAAATTCCTGAAATTTTGCAGTTTCAGGAATCATAGTGGAGATGAAGAAGATTGACCTTTTGACCTTACGGATGTGAAGCAAGTGCTATACAGGATGCTCCGCAAAGCGGGTTCTTTTTCTTGAGCTTGAAATCAGTGGTTTTATTGCAATATTGCCGCCCTTTAAGGCTTGCAAAAAGGTCCGGCAGCTGTTCTTTACAA
>JAYFRC010000065.1:0-11450 GCA_034926415.1 Oscillospiraceae bacterium | reverse complement strand
AGCATCTATTCGTTTCATGCCAGGAGCGGCGATTACTGGCACATCTGCTTTGATGATGGCAGCGAGCGGACATATGAAAAACGCAGTCTTAAAATCGACATTTCCTGTCTGGGCGAAAAGCAAGCAGGAAGCCGCTTGGATTACCTCCGCCAGTTGGCAGCAATCAACGAATTGAAAAGCGACGAAGGTACAGTCCTCCTTGAAAAGCAATATGAAAATCTGCCCTTTGTCGGGCAGGATACTGCCATGGCGGTGTATCTTGATCCGGCAGCTCACCATCCGGCTGTCCACCGCCAATGCACTCCGATTTTTCCTTTCGGCGGAAATGCCAGCCAGTTTCGTGCAGTGTCAGCTGCGCTTGAAAATCAGATCAGCGTGATACAGGGACCTCCCGGTACGGGAAAGACCCAAACCATTTTGAACATTATTGCAAATCTCCTGGCTACGAGGAAAACAGTTCTGGTTGTATCAAACAACAATTCCGCTACGGAAAACGTTCTTGAGAAGCTCTCTGATCCCCAAAATGCTTTGGAATTTCTGGCGGCTCCTCTTGGAAAGACGGAAAACAAAACTGCTTTTCTGCAACGGCAGACCGGTCTTTATCCAAATATGTCCGAATGGAAGCAGTCCCCCGACCGGCAAGCTGAATTGAAAAGCAGGGTCATTGCATTATCCGCTGAACTGTCGGAACTCTTCACAAAACAAGAACGTCTGGCTGTGGCAAAGCAGGAACTGAATGCCCTTACGCTGGAGATAAAATACTTCTCCGAATACTGCAAGGAAACCGGCGTTGACGATTCCGGCGTAAAGCCCCGCCGGAATTTGAAGGTGCAGAGGCTCATGGACCTTTGGCAGGAATGCTGTGCTTTCTCGGATGAAGATCGCAGCATCACTCTGTGGTTCAAACTTAAAAGCGTTTTGCTGTACGGCATCTCCGATTGGAAATTTTATAAAAACAACCTGCCGCGCATTATCACAATGCTGCAGGGGCTCTATTATCAAGCCAAGAAGTCCGATCTGGAAGCTGAAATTACTTCTATAGAAAAACTGCTTATTGAAAGAGATGCAAAAAGCAAGATGGACGAGCTCACAAAACTGTCCATTCGATTTTTGCGCGCAGTTCTATCTGCTCGCTACAGGGAGAATCAGAGCCGCGAAGTCTTCACCGAGGACGACCTGTGGCAACGCCCCATGGAGGTGTTGAAGGAATACCCTATTGTTTTGAGTACGACATTTTCCTCGCGCAGCTCACTGAAGAATGCGACCTATGATTATCTCATCATGGACGAGGCTTCGCAGGTTGATGTCGCAACCGGAGCGTTGGCGCTGTCCTGCGCGAAAAGCGCAGTGATCGTCGGTGATCTCAAACAGCTGCCAAATGTCGTAACAGACGAGATGAAGCGGCGCAGCAATGCGATCTTCTCCTCGTTCAGTTTGCCCGCCGGGTATTCTTTTGCCGACAACAGCTTCCTAAAATCGGTCTGCAGTGTGCTGCCGAATGTTCCACAGACGCTTCTGCGTGAACATTACCGCTGCCACCCCAAAATTATCGGCTTCTGCAATCAGAAATTCTATCAAAATGAGCTTGTCATAATGACAGAGGATCACGGTGAACCCGATGTACTAAAAGTTTTTCAGACGAACGTGGGCAATCATCGCCGTGACCATATCAATCAGCGGCAAATTGATGTGACTTTGCAGGAAGTCCTCCCGCAGCTGGACGGCACTTCGCCGAAAGAAGTCGGCATTGTCGCTCCATACAGGGATCAGGTCTCCAAAATTGAAAAGGAATTGGGCAATAGCGAGATAGAAGTTCATACCGTCCATAAGTTCCAGGGGCGTGAAAAAGGCGCCATCGTTTTGACCACCGTGGATGATGTGATAACGGATTTTTCAGACGATCCCTATCTTTTGAATGTGGCTGTATCCCGTGCGAAAAAACAGCTTTTGCTTGTGGTCTCAGGTGATGAACAGCCGGCCGACAGCAACATCGGCGATCTCATCAGTTACATACGATACAACAACTGCGAGGTTGTGCAAAGCGAGATTTATTCTGTTTTTGATTTACTGTACAGCCAATATACCGATGCTCGGATTGCGTATCTTAGGAAGCACAAACAGGTCTCGGAATACGATTCCGAGAATCTGATGTATGCGGCGATCTGCGATCTTCTGAATGTACGGCCGCAGCTCTCCTTGGGTGTGGTCTGTCATCAGCCGCTGAATATGCTTATCCGCGATCCGCATCGGCTGGATGACGAGGAGTGCCGTTATGTCATGAATACCGCCACACACCTGGATTTTCTGATCTATAACCGCATCAGCAAAAAGCCTGTGCTGGCGATTGAGGTGGACGGCTTTCATTTCCATAAACAGGGCACGGCGCAGTATGACCGCGACCGCATGAAGGATCATATTCTAAAGCTTTACAATATCCCCGCGCTTCGCTTCCCTACGAACGGCAGCGGAGAAATTGAAAAAATAGCGCAAGCGCTGGACGCATACGCGCAAACGAGATAATCATTTCGTCGTATGCACTAAGTGACTTATGATTCCTGTTCATGTTGCTGCAAACGTCTTGAAAAATTGAACTATCCGAAGATTCCGAATCGTTCTAATGGGCGGTGAGATATTGTTACCCGCATGGTGGTATCCTGCGAAAGCGACGGCTGCTGGTTCCTGGGGCTGGCAGCGGACGCGGACGAATTGAAATGATGCGGTAAAATTCTGCGCCGCTATAAACAAAGAAAAAGCCGGTTCCGAGGACTCTCAAAGCCGGCAGTAGGCGTAAGTAAAAATCCAAACTTTTTGCAATAAAACCCCGCTGAAATCTACGATTTCAGCGGGGTTTTGGTCCGAGATGGGCGACTCGAACGCCCGGCCTGATGGTCCCAAACCACCCGCGCTACCAACTGCGCTAATCCCGGTTATTCATTTTTTTATTATACCAACAGCACAATTGAGATTCAAGAAAATCCGCGCATGTAAGCGCTTCCGTGGTCTTGCGGGTACTTTCAGAAAATTATGCGAAGCGGACAAGTGTAACTCTCCCGTGCGCCAAAGAGATTCGCAGGATGATATCTGCATCACGGGCAGCTCGGTCGCTGCGCCCAAAATTTCCGCGCCATAACAATATACCAATTCCCGGGGCTTTTGTAAACCCCCGGAACCAGTTTTTAACGCGTCGTCCCCATTTATTTTTTAAGGTCCTGCTTTATCTTTGTCGTGGATATCTCCGGCGTGCGCGGAAGATATACGACCTCGCACTTATCCTTCAGAAAATCGAATTTTCCCCTCCAGTCGTCTCCGATAACGAACGTGTCAATCTGGTACTTATCCACGTCCGTGGACTTCTGGTCCCAGTTCTCCTCCGGAATCACGAGGTCGACGTAGCGTATCGCCTCAAGCATGCGCTTGCGCTCATTATATGGAAAATAGCACTTCTTCCCCTTTTCATTCCAATTGAACTCGTCCGTCGAAAGCGCGACGACGAGGTAGTCGCCCAGCTCACGCGCGCGGCGCAGCAGATTTATATGTCCGTAATGCAGCAAGTCGAATGTCCCATAAGTTATAACTCTCCTCATTTCATCGCCCCTCCTTTATCTTTCCGATTATCCAGTCCGCGCAGCGCTCCGAGGCGTGCCCGTCCTCTTTCATTCCGACTTTTTTGCAGAATGCGTCCCACTTTTCAAGATATGCTTTTTCATCAAAACTTTCTATGCGCGCTCTCAGCTCATCGTTGTTAACGGCAAGCGGGAACGGCAGCTCGTCGAGCGGAAAATAGAAATTTCTGTCTCCCCTGTACGCCTCTATATCAGTAGCGAACTGGAAACACGGACGGTGTGTCAGCGCGAAATCAAACATTAGCGACGAATAGTCGGTTATGACCGCGTCAGACGCAGCCAGCAGCTCCTGCATATCGTCATATGCCGTCGCATCAAATGTAAATTCCCTGTCAAATTTCAAGTCTTTCGCAAGCTCGGTCACATGCGGATGCAGCCGCACGAGCACGACCCATTCTCCGCCGAACCGCTTTGCGAGTGCATCTGCGGCCGAAGCGTAATCGAGCCTGTAGGCGTCAAGCGAGCCTGTGGCGCGAAACGTGGGCGCGTAAAGCAGTATTTTTCTATTTTCCGGTATCCCGAGCGCGGCTTTAACTTTTTTGACCGTAGCCGAATTGTCTGCAAAGAGCGCGTCGTTTCGTGGGGATCCAAATTCTTCCACTTCCCCGCCGTACCAGAACGACTCTTTATAAATCTTCGTCATGAACGCGCTGTTGGATACGATAAGGTCACACTGCGCGCTGTCGCGCCTGGCATATTCCTCATATTCCGGCGGCAGCTTGTCCGTAACGTCCTTTTCTATGCGCTTTAACGCAAAACCGTGCCACGTCTGAAGATATATCTGTCCGGGCTTCTTAAAGCGCGCGCCCTTACGGCTGTTGTCTATCCAGACCTTCGCCGTCGACAGCGCGCGTATCTTTTCCGGCGAGTCGTAATCGCAGGCTGTAACGCCCTCGGGAAGGCTCTCTCTCGCATTTTCTCCGGAGACGAGCCAGACGATTTTCACCCCGGCGTTTCTTTTAAGCAGCTCGCTTACGAAAGCCTTGGGATTGTCTCCAGACCCGCGCCCGTAAAACGACGTAACGACTATTTTGTTTTCATCTATCGGGAGGCTGCGGCCGCGAAACCACTCCCCCGCCGTTTTGAGCCTGTCAGTCAGCATTGTTCTCCTCCGAATCCGCCGGGTGCAAAAGCGCGCGGTATCTGTAGATCACGATAAGCCTGAACACAAGTATCGCCGTCTCGGCGACCGATACGAGCGCGCCGAGCGTCACCATATTGAGGTGGCCGCTGAAATACAGTACAAGCAGGTTGAATATGTGCAGGCATGAACCGAAGATGACGGAGTAGTTCGCGTAGCGCGAAAGCCCCATCGCGCTCAGCATCGGGAAGCCGCAGATATAGCTAGGCAGTATCACGGCGACGACCGGCAGCATTACGCGGAGCACCGGTGCCACATCCCCGTACTCGGCTCCGAAAAACCAGAGGCAGAGCGGGCGCGCGAAAATAAACACTATGACGCATCCGATGATTATGACCGGCATCAAAAGCATCAGCACTTTTTTGACGAGCGCGAAATCGCGGTTCTTCACCATATATGGATAAAGGCTGTCTGAAATCGGCGACATGCCGTTTTTCGCGGTCGTGACGACCTTGTCGGCGGAGGTATAAAAGCCGACCGCAGCGCCGCCTCCGCCCGCCATCAGGTCGAGTATAAGCGTGTTCATCGCGGTGTATGCCGTGCTCGCTATGCGCGAATAGAAAAACGTCAGCGAGCGGCGAAGCGACGAAACCGCCTCGCCCGGATCGAAGCGGCAGAACCATATTCCGAGCTTTTTGCTGATGTGCAGATACACGAAAAGCAGCGCCGTCGCGTTGCCGATGATGTTGAGTATCGGAATGATGATTATGTCCTCCGGCGTGCGGAGGAATACGAAGATCATTACCGTGAAAAACGTCTTGATAATGACCGAGCGTATCGTTATCGCGCTCATGCGCTCGAGGCCGCGGTAGAGATAGTCGGGCATCATCGAGTTTACCGCCGTCGCGATAAAAAACAGGAAAAAGAGCTCGGTGTGCCCCTGCCACTTCGGCACTAGCGCGCAGAGCGCGAAAAGCGCCGCCGCCGAGAGTGCGGCAAGAAAGAGCTTGTCCACCGTAACGGTCGTGAATATCCGGCAAATCTTACCCTTGTCCTCCCGCTCGCGCGAGACGTCCTCGGTAGATGAAAGCATGAACCCGAAGTCGATGACGAGCTGGAAATACACCATGAACGCCGTCGCGACCCCGAGCAGTCCGTAGGCTTCTGGCCCTAGCACGCGCGTTTCATACGGCACAACAATAAAACTAAGTATATAGGTCGAGAACTGCAATATATACAGCATGACCGTATTTTTGAGCAAAACGCCCTTTTTGGCACTCAGTCTGTGAAAATTTCCCAACGCAGTTCCTCCGAAGTCCTGTCAGCCGCTTACTTTGCTCTTCACGCTGAACATCATCGCTATCATACCGTACTGCCCCCTGCAGAGCATATTGAATACCATCCTGTGTTTTTTCGCAAGAGACGGCAGATAGGGGTTATCGCGGTAATCGGGAAAATTATTTTCCATATATGTCCTGAATTTTCCGAGCAGCGCGTTTTTCCTGTCCATCGTGAGCACGCGTACCGACGCCGCTATGAACAGGTGGTCGATAGCAAGCTTGCACAGCTCGTTTTCGTATTTTTCATAAAGCCTGCGCTCTTTGTACCAGGTCAGCAGGTCGTCGAAAGCCTCGATTATCTCGCCGTTTCGCTCCACGTTAGCGTTGTGCGTTATCGAGTCACTCCGCACTACGTAGAAGTAAAACGCGCGACGCAGCATGACTACGCTTTCCGCAACTGCGAAAAGCTTCATCGTCGTGCGTATATCCTCGTACCAGACGCGCTTTGGATAGCGTATGCCGCTGCTTAAAAACAGCGACCGCTTCCATATCCGGCTCCACGCGTTCGGCGCCGCGAGCAGCAGCCGCGGCTCGCCCTCGAGCGTGAACGGTGCATCTTCCGAAAGTTCGTCGAAATGCGTCTGTGTGATTTTTCCGTCTGCGACGACGCTGAATCCGAACGTATATATATCCGCGTGTGTTTTGTCTATTTCTCCGGAAAGAGTTTCCAGCATATCCGGAGCTACGTAATCGTCGCTGTCGATAAAGACGAGATAATCGCCCTTCGCCGCTTCAAGCCCGACGTTGCGCGCGTCGCCGAGTCCTCCGTTTACCTTGTGTATAACACGGACGGTCTCGGGATATTTCTCCGCGTAAGCGTCGCATAGTCCGCTGCTAACGCCGTCCGTGCTCCCGTCGTCCACGAGTATTATCTCCGCGTCGCGGCAGGGCTGACAAAGCACGGACTCCACGCATTTTTCAAGATAATCCTTAACGTTGTAAACGGGGATAACGACGCTGAATCTCATTTTTTGTTCCGCCTTCCGAATTTAAGCAGCGGCGCTCTCTCCCCTGTTGTCTCCGGATACTTCTTGAGCTTCACCAGGAAATATACCGATGCCAGCAGAACCGACAGATAGAACGAGGAGTTCGGCCTCCTCAGCACTCCCGCCGTGTTGTAAGCGTTGAACAGCGCGAGACACAGCGATATGCCGAACGCCCCTGCCTCCACCGTAAAATACTTTCTGAAATCTTTTTTGAGCGCCGCGAGAATGATAACAACAAAATATGCGAGAAACGCTATCATAAGTCCGAGCCCTATAGCCCCGTACAGAAAATACACGCCGTGGAAATCGTTTTCGACGTCGTAATTCGTGCCGCACCAGAGCATACGTTCAAGCTCCATTCCGAACCAGCGCGATATGGTCGGATGCTCCTTGAAAAGCAGCTCGCAGTAGGTTATCTTGTGCGTGCGGGTATTCGTTATATCCGTAACGTGGTGAGTGAAATTATACTCGCGAATGACGTTTTCCGTGCCAAAGCGCTGGCACAGGTCGGTGCTGTAAAATTCGTATATCGGGGTAAGGATATTTATCGTTTCCTCCTCCGAAAGCGAGTCCCAATCCACCTTTTCGAGGTCTATGCCCATGTCGTCGAGCACGTTGTTCATCATAACATTCGCGTCGTCCTGCTTCCAGTCCATGACCCGCGAATACACCTGCTGATTGCGGTACATGGGCCCGGACTTTACAAGGCCAATGCACAGCGCGAGGCCGACAAACATTATTACCACTTTCTTCCAGTCCGCCCGTCTGTTGATAAGCAGCACTAACGTGAGTCCGACGGTAGTCGCGCAAATTGCAAGAAACGCGAGTCTGGTTCCGAGGAAGAAAAGCTGAGAGTAGCTGACCGCGACGGCGGCTATCATAAGCCAGTAACGTTTGCTCTCATAGGCGAGCCACACCACTATCGGCGTCAGCATGCTCATTATCGCGCTCTGCGCGTTGCTTGTCGAGAACCAGCCGAGCACTCCAAGGTGGCTCAGGTTGTACGTCGGGCGGCAGGTTCCGGTTATAAGGCTCAGCGCTACGGCCGCGCTTATGATAATGAAGTTGAGCACGAGGCCGCGTTTAACGGCGTCGAAGCAATCGTTGTTGCGCTTGATAAATGTGATGAAGCTCACGGCAAACAGCGGCATCTGCACCACGCGGACGAAATTCGTCACGTCGGTCACGACATCGACGTAGCCCTTGATGTGACAGGCGTACATGTGCCCGGCAAACAGCGCCGCGCATATGAGCGCGGCTATGATATACACGCGTTTTCTGTGCGACAGCGCGAAGCCGAGCAGCCCTACTACAAACAGTACGGCGAAGCGAAGCAGCAGCGTCAGCGTGTTGCTCCGGCCGAGCTCGTCCTGCCAGAAGGATATTATGTCCATCAGCGGCTGAAGAGCGAATATGACCAGCACTATCTTCGGAAGCAGATTATCTATCGGCCCGCGCACGCTTGCCGCGTTCAATTCATTCGACATGAGGTTGCTCCTTTGTAAAGTATCATTCCTGCTTGTCCTGATATTTTTTGATTTTCACAAGGTAATAGATTATAGCCAGCAGAACAGAGAGATAAAACGACGCGTTCGGCCTCCGCAGCACTCCCGCCGTGTTGTAAACGTGTATCAGCCCCATGCACAGCGCGATTCCGGCGGCGCCGGCTTCCGGCGTGAAATATCTCTTCGCGTTTTTTATCAGCGCCCTGATTACAAGCACCGCGAAATATGCTATAAACACCAGCAGCAGGGCGAGCCCGGCGATCCCGAACAGAAAATACATCGCGTGGAAATCATTTTCGACGTCGTAGATGTAATCCTCGAAGGTAAGGCTTCCGAGCTCCATTCCGAAAATCTTCGACGTCGCGGGCATATCATCCAGAAGCATATTGCAGTATGCCATCTTGATGGAGCGCACGTAGGTTATATCCTCCGCATCCGTGCTGTAATCAAAGTATTCAGCGACCCGCTCGAGACCGAACTTGTCCACGAGCCCGCCGCAGTATTGGTTGTACGCAAGTGACAGACGCCTGTATCCGTCGTCTCCGTAGAGCCGCTCCCCTTCATTTACGAGCATGTTTATGCTCTGCTGTTTTACTTCAAGGCTCCCGCTTCTTATGCTCTGATTTTCATGCATCGGTGAAAACTGCATACACGCCCCGCATATCACGACGCATACCGCCATGACCGCAAGCTTGCGCTTAGTCAAAGTCTTTGTAACCGCCCAGACAAAAACGAGTCCGGCTGCAATGACAAAAATCCCCAGATACGCGAGCCTCGTCGCGAAGAAGAACAGCTCTGCAAAGGATACTGCCGCCGCAAGCGGAAGCGCCCATTTTTTCGTGCTTTTCGCAGTCTCGCTTAGAACGATGGGTATCATCATGCACAGTATTGCACTCTGGGAATTCGGGAAATAAAACCAGCCGACGACTCCGAGCCCCATCGAAGGATAGGTGTACGGATTCGTCCCCGTTGCCGCGCTCAGAAACTCGACCGCGGCGATAAGCACAAAATTGAAAATGAAGCCGAGCTTCACGGCCTCGTAGCTCTGCTCGTCCCGCTTCATAAACGTTATAAAGCAAAGCGTGAAAAGCGGGAACTGGAGCACGCGCACGTAGTTCACGATGTCGTCGAGCATGAGCGCGCGTGAAAACGCCTCTCCGGCGGCCGTCGCGGCCTCAAAGCAGGCGAAAACGTGCATTGCGCCGAAAGCTATAGCCGCCGCGGCGAAGATGAGGTACACACGTTTCCTGTCCGACAGGAAAAACGCCGCGCCCGCCGTAGCAGCAAGCACGGCGAAACGAAGCAGCAGCGTCGGCGTGTTGTTCATACCCAGCACCGAGAGCCAGTACGAAAAAACGTCGAGAAGCGGCTGGATGATGAAAAGTATAAGTATGAGTCTTGGAACGGGCTTGCTGCCGCATACCGTTATATTGTACGGCTGTCTTGCTTTCATTTTTCTTACCTTCCGGTCTGCCTTTGTCTTACATTTTTCCAACACCTCCGGACGTTTCCGCCCGGAGGTGTCATATTGTCTGAAAAGGCAGGGGCGTTCAGACGCCGATGTTTGTTATATTACAGTGAGGCACGGAACATATCCGCGAGGTCGGTGCGCTCCCAGGGAAGATCGAGGTCGAGGCGTCCGAAATGGCCGTACGCCGCAGTCTGCTCGTAGATTGGACGGCGTAGATTCAGCGTGGATATTATCTTGCCGGGGCGCATATCGACATTGTTGACGACGAGCGCGGTAAGCGCTTCATCGCTTACCTTTCCGGTGCCGAAGGTATCGACCACGACGGAGACCGGCTCCGACACGCCGATGGCATAGGCTATCTGGAGCTGGCAGCGGCGGGCAAGTCCCGCAGCCACTATGTTCTTTGCGATATAGCGGGTCATATATGCCGCGCTGCGGTCGACCTTGGTGGGATCCTTGCCTGAGAAGCAGCCGCCGCCGTGAGCCGCTGCTCCGCCGTATGTATCGACAATTATCTTGCGTCCTGTAAGTCCCGTGTCGCCGCAGGGTCCGCCGATTACGAAACGTCCCGTGGGGTTGACTAGGAACTTTGTCTTGGCGTCAATGTACTTCGCGGGTATAACAGGCTTTATTATCGTCTCGATAACGGCCTCGCGGAGCTTTTCCGTGGAAATGGAAGGATCGTGCTGAGTGGAAACAACTATTGCCGGGCAGCGGACTACGTTGCCCTCCCCGTCGTACTCGACGGTTACCTGACTCTTTCCGTCCGGGCGAAGCCATGCAAGCTCGCCGCTCTTGCGGACCGATGCCAGTCGTAGCGCCAGCGCGTGCGCCATTGCGACTGGCGCGGGCATAAGCGCCTTTGTCTCGTCGCAGGCATAGCCGAACATCATGCCCTGATCGCCGGCGCCGATTTTCTCATCGGCGGACGCGTCGTAAGCGTTGTCGACGCCCTGCGCGATGTCGGGGCTCTGCTTGTCGATAGTCGTAAGCACGGAGCATGTATTTCCGTCAAAGCCGTAGTCCGGATTGTTATAGCCGATACGGTTAATGGTCTTTCTTGCGATTTCGGGAATGTTGATTTTCGCCGAGGTGGTTATCTCGCCCATAACGAGTACGAGACCGGTTGCAGCTATTGTCTCGCAGGCCACGCGGCCCATGGGATCCTGCGCCAGTATTCCGTCCAGTACGGCGTCTGAAATCTGGTCGCAGATTTTATCGGGATGCCCCTCGGTCACCGATTCCGAGGTAAAAACTCTGTTGCTCATTGATATCTTTCTCCTTTTGCATTTTTGCTTTTCTTTGCGTGAAGCCGCCGCATAATACGCGTACTAAAATCGCAGCAAACCGAATTATCCGGTTATGCTGCGGTATGAACAGACAGGCTGTTATATCATCCCTCAGAGGTAATATACGGCATCTCTGCCGGCCGCCGTGAAAACGG
>JAYFRC010000087.1:0-14675 GCA_034926415.1 Oscillospiraceae bacterium | reverse complement strand
TCCGACATCTGCGCACTGATAGGACAGTCCATCGTGGACGAGCCTCCTTTTTCCGTGCGCGAGGGCGGGTTTATACGCGACGGATACAGCAACGAGGTAGACCGCCTGCGCGACATCCTCTCCGGCGGCAAGGGCACCATCGCCGCGGTCGAAGCGGCGGAAAAGGAAAAGACCGGCATACGCACGCTTAAGATAGGCTACAACCGCGTTTTCGGCTACTACATCGAAGTCTCGAAATCCTTTTACGACCTCGTTCCCGAAAATTACATACGCAAGCAGACGCTCGCAAACTGCGAGCGCTTTATAACTCAGGAGCTGAAAGACCTCGAGCACACCATGCTGACCGCGTCCGACCGCGTAGTGGCTCTCGAATACGAGCTGTTCACGAAGGTGCGCTGCGCGATAGCCGAGCAGGTCGTGCGGGTGCAGCAGACCGCGTCTGAAATCGCGGAGCTCGACTGCTATCTCTCCTTTGCCGAGGCCGCGGTCAAATACAACTACTCGCGCCCGGAGATGGACGCAAGCGGCGTCATCGAGATTCACGACGGCCGTCACCCCGTCGTCGAGCGCATGATCAAGGGCGAGCAGTTCGTCCCGAACGACACGTTCATGGGAAAGACCGAGGAACGCGTCGCGATAATCACCGGCCCGAACATGGCCGGAAAATCTACCTATATGCGTCAGGTAGCGCTTATCTGTCTCATGGCGCAGACCGGCTCCTTCGTCCCCGCGAAATCGGCGAGGCTCGGAATAGTCGACAGGATATTCACGCGCATCGGCGCGTCTGACGACCTGTCCTCGGGCCGCTCGACCTTCATGGTGGAAATGACCGAGGTCGCGGATATACTTCGTCAGGCTACGGCGGACAGCCTGCTTATACTCGACGAGATAGGGCGCGGCACGTCCACCTTTGACGGAATGAGCATCGCGCGCGCGGTCCTTGAATACTGCGCCGACAAGAAGAAGCTCGGCGCGAAGACGCTTTTCGCAACGCACTACCACGAGCTGACAGAGCTTGAAAACACGCTCCCCGGCGTCAAGAATTACAGCATCGCGATAAAAACAAAAGGCGAGGACATAATCTTCCTGCGCAAGATAATCCCGACCGGAGCGGACCGGAGCTACGGCATCGAGGTTGCAAAACTTGCCGGGCTACCGGACAGCGTGGTCCGACGCGCGAAGGCGATCCTGTCGCAGCTTGAATCCGAAAGCGGCAAAAAGCGCGCGCCGGACGCCGAGATAACGAAGGGCGAGAGCCAGCTTTCGTTTGCCGCGCTCGGGGAAGGCGAGGTCATAGACGCGCTGCGCCGGACGCAGGTCGATTCGCTCACCCCGCTCGAGGCAATGAACCTGCTTTACGAGCTTAAACAAAAACTCAGGTAAAGAAAGGAATTTCCCGAATGGCAGCTGCGAAAACAGGCCAGATGTCCCTGACATCCGGCGAGAAAAAAGCGGGAGTCGTTTTTTTCATACTTTATCTTGCCGTGTTCCCGTTTCTCATCGGCCAGATATACAGCGTGCTCGAGAATTTGCTCGACACGATCATAAGCGATGCGCTCGGAAGCGTTCTGTACTATTACTTTCTGTTTGCCGTGACGCTCGTCATCTTCCATTCGCTGCTTGCGAAGGCAGCGCGCGAGATGGTCAAAAACCTCGACCGCGTCATTAAAATCTGCATAGTGTCGCTCATCGCGTTTTACGGGCTCAACGAGCTTGTTTACCGCCTGTTCAGCGTCGCCTTTGGCGATATGACGAACCTCAACAACGTCTCCATCGCGAGCCTGGTGCAGGCCTCGCCGCACATAATGATGCTCATCATAGTCTTCCTCTGCCCGTTCATCGAGGAAACTCTCTTCCGCGGCCTCGTTTTCGGCGGGCTTCGCGAGCACAGCCGCTTTCTCGCCTACGCCGCGTCCTGCATACTTTTTGCACTGCTCCATGTATGGCAGTACGCGCTGCTCGGCCACGACGTTATGTACTTTCTTCTGGCGATACAGTATCTCGTCCCGGGGTTGGTTTTCGCGTGGGCGTACGAGCGCACGGGGACGCTGTGGACGTCGATAATAGCCCACATATGCGTCAACGCGCTGTCGACCTTTTTTATCCTGACTTAGCAGCGGCGAACTTTTTGTTTGGCTGTAAAAACCACCTGCACGCCGGACTTCCGGCGCACGGATTCCGATGAAAGGAGCAACGCCATGCCGATAATAATACAGCTCTCCCCGCACGTCGCCGACCTTATCGCCGCCGGCGAAGTCGTCGAGCGGCCTGCGAGCGTAGTCAAGGAGCTGCTTGAAAACTCGATAGACGCCGGCGCGACCACCATCTCCGTGGAGATCCGCGGCGGCGGCATGGAAAGCATCCGCGTGACAGACAACGGCTGCGGCATCGTCCCGGACGAGCTCCCGACAGCCTTTCTCCGCCACGCGACTTCGAAGCTCCGTTCCGAAAGCGACCTCGCGGCCATAGGCACTCTCGGTTTTCGCGGCGAGGCTCTGGCCGCTATCTCAGCCGTGGCGAGAGTCGACATAACCTCCCGGCAGCGCGGGAGCAATATCGGCGCGGCTCTTTCGCTAGAGGGCGGCGTTCCCGGCACTACCGATGAAAAAGGCTGTCCCGAAGGCACGACGATAGTAGTCAGAAATCTTTTTTACAACACTCCCGCGCGCATGAAGTTCATGAAAAAGGACTCAAGCGAAGCTTCGGCCGTTTCTTCCGCCGTGCAGCGGCTCGCGCTGTCGCATCCATATATTTCCATACGCTTTATCAGGGACGGCGAAGAGCAATTCTTTACACCCGGCGACGGTGATCTCCGCTCCGCTATATACTCGGCCATGGGGCGAGAGTTTGCGCTGTCGCTGACCACGGTATCCGGCAGCGGCGGCGGCGTATCCGTCAGCGGCTTTGTCACCCGCCCGCTCGAGGGGCGCGGTACCCGCGCAATGCAGCACTTTTTCGTCAACGGGCGCTATGTCAAATCGCAGACGCTTTCCGCCGCGCTTGAGGAGGCTTACCGCAACCAGCTCATGAAAGGCAGGTTTCCCGGCTGCGTCCTTCACATAACGGTTCCGCTTGACGCCGTTGACGTCAACGTCCACCCGGCCAAGACCGTCGTCAAATTCCTGCGCGAGCACGACGTTTTCGACGCCGTATATCACGCGGTGCTATCCGCGCTCGACGAAGGGCACGAAGCTCCGCTGTTTAAGTCCGCGCCTCCTCCGTCCTTTCCCGCTAAGATCGAGCCTGCTCCCGAGCAGACTAAGATAACCGCGCCGCGTTTCGTTTCCCCATACGTCTACGGCGGAACCGACAGCGGATTTAAGACCTCTGTCCCAGCGGCAGATTCCGAGCTCGGCGGCGAGAAGACCATAACGGATTTTATCCCGCCTCTTGTGTCTCCCGCGTCACAGAGCGCGCCGGAGCATATTTCGCAGGCAGTTCATGCGCCCGACCGCGGCGGGGCCGCGCCGTGGCGCATAGCGGGCGAGGTGCTCAATACTTATATCGTCGCCGAGGACGAAGAGAGCGGAACCGTCTGGCTTATCGACAAGCACGCCGCGCACGAACGTGTCAACTTCAACAGGCTCAAATCCGGCGCGGAGCCGGTAATGACCCAGGAGCTGCTCTCTCCGCTTCCCGTAACGCTTTCTCCCGAGGGCTGCTCCGTCCTTATCGGCCAGCTTCCGCTTTTGGAAAAATTTGGATTCTTTGTCGAAGATTTCGGCGGCAGCACTCTGCTTGTCCGCTTCGCTCCCGCGGGCATCGACATCGCCGACATCGCCGACGCGCTTGAGGAAATAGCCGACGAAATAGCGAAAAGCGGTTCGGCCGACCCGGACGCCGCGCGGGACGCGATGCTTCGCACCGTTGCCTGCAAGAGCGCGATAAAAGCAGGGATGCACAGCGACGAGAGCGAGCTGCGCGTGCTGGTCGACAAGGTTCAGAGCGGGGAAATCAAATTTTGTCCCCACGGAAGACCCGTCGCCGTAAAATTGACAAGGCCTGAAATCGAAAAGCAATTCAAAAGAATAGTATAAGGCTTTTGCGGTCTTTCGCGGGGGCCCCGATGTTTTATCTGCTCGCGGCAAGTGAATTGCCGCGGCATCAGGGTTTCGCCTTGCGAAACGCCTGGACGCGCCGCCCGGCGCGGAACGGAAGCCCCGTCGCCGTAAAATTGACAAGGCCTGAAATCGAAAAGCAATTCAAAAGAATAGTATAAGATTTTTAAGGAGTGCTTTGATGCCTTCAAAGGTCGTATGCATCGTGGGCCCGACCGCCTGCGGGAAAACAACGCTCGGCGTGATGCTGGCGGAAAAATTTGACGGCGAGGTGATTTCCGCCGACTCCATGCAGATATACCGCGGCATGGAGATAGGCACCGCCGCGCCTGCGGCGGAAGAAATGCGCGGCGTGCCGCATTACATGGTCGGCGTCGCCGACCCGCGCGAAAACTATTCCGCCGCACAATTTGTGACCGAGGCGTCGAAATATGTCGACGATATTTTATCGCGTGGAAAGCTGCCGATAATTGTCGGCGGTACAGGGCTTTACCTCGACGCCCTCGTCGCAGGAACAGATTTCGCCGGCGGGAGCGCCGGCGGGAAATGGCGCACCGTACTTCAGGAACGGCTTGACGGCGAGGGCGTCGCGGCGCTATACGCCGAGCTTTCGTGCATAGATGAAAAGGCCGCCGCCAAGATACAGCCGACCGATGCAAAGCGCGTCATGCGCGCGCTCGAAATGTTTTACGAGACGGGGAAGACCAAGACCGAGCACGACGAGGAAACGCGAAAACTCCCGCCCCGCTACGACGCGGTGTACATCGGCCTCGCGTTTTCCGACAGGGAAGACATGAAAAAACTTATTGATACGCGCGTCGACAAAATGATAGCCGACGGGCTTTTAAGCGAGGTGCGCGCGCTGGTTTCCTCCGGCGTTCCCCGAGACTCCACGGCGCTCCAGGCCATAGGCTACAAGGAGCTTTTGCCCGCGCTTTCGGGGGAATGTGCGCCAGAAGCGGCAGTTGCAGAAATAAAGCTGCGCTCGCGACAATATGCCAAGCGCCAACTAACCTGGCTCCGGCGCAATAAAAATATTCATTGGATTCTATGGGAACACGGGCGCGATTTTGATTCCGCACTCCGTCTTTCGACAGATATTCTCACAGCCGAGGGATTAGGATAGTCCGCAGGGGACAAGCCCCCCGGCGGACGGTACAAAAATCTGATATTCGTCCGCACGAAATAAAAAGGAGTTGCAGACGATATGCAGAAAACTACAGTATTGAACCTTCAGGACGCATTTCTTGCCAAAGCGCGCCGCGCCAATCTTTTTGTCACGGTGTTTCTTATGAACGGATTTCAGATGCACGGCGTAGTCGCCGGATTCGACAACTTTACCGTTATTTTGAACAGCGACGGCAAACAGCAGCTTATTTACAAACACGCCATCTCCACGATAATCCCCGTTCGCCCAGTCGACATGAGCGAGGATGAGGCCGAAGAGTAACCGGGATCTGCCGGCGCGGAAATGGGCAAAAGGAGAAAACCATGAAGCCTCAGACGTCGGCGATAAAACCAATAATGATCGTCATCTGCGTCATAGTCGTGGCGTATTTCACGCTGCGCGTGGTGCTGTCTATAGGCACGAATTCGATTGATATCGAGTCGGTCTATCCATACACGTCGGAGGACGTCACAACGGTCTCCGGCTACATCGTGCGCGACGAGCAGGTACTTCCGAGCTCGTCGGCGATACTCGACATTACACGCAGCGAGGGAGAGCGCGTCGGCAAGGGCCAGGCCGTCGCGGTCGCATATTCAAGCCAGGATGCGCTTGACAGAAAAAGCCAGCTCGAGACGCTCCAGATGGAGCTGTCTCAGCTGCAGTTCGCCCAGAGCGAGACATTGTCCGCCTCGGCCGCCATCAAGCTAGACGGAAACATCGTCTCCGATATGCTGACTCTGCAGTCGAACGTCGCGAGCAGAAAGCTTTCGTCGCTCGAGACCGATGTGGCGGAGCTTAAATCTCTCGTTCTCAAGCGCGACTTTACTTATTCCGACAGCGTTGACCTTTCGGCGCAGATAGTTTCCGTCTCGGCGCAGATAGCCTCGCTCAAGGCCTCCTCCGCCTATGACACGAAAAACATAACGGTGGACGAATCCGGCATATACTCGGCCGTCGTCGACGGCTATGAAAACGTCCTGACTCCGGACATAATCCCGACGCTCACGCCTTCCGCCCTCGCGGCCGTTACCGCGGATTCCTCAGTATCCTCGTCGGTCGGAAAGCTCATAATCGGCAACACCTGGTACTTTGCAGCCAACATGGACGAGGCCACGGCCCTGACCTACAAGGTCGGGAACAAGGTGTCTCTCCATTTTGCCAAGGACTTCGACATCGCCATCGTAACGACCGTGCTCAGAATCAGCGACACCGAGGACGGTCAGAAAACCGTCGTCTTCACCTGCGATAAATACCTTCCTGAGATAACGCTCCTTCGCCACCAGAAGGCGGACATAATCCGCGCTTCCTACTCTGGGCTTCGTGTACCGACGGAGGCTCTGCGCGTTGAAAACGGCGTGTCGGGCGTTTACTGTCTAGTTGGGCTCCAGGCCCGGTTCAAACCCGTGGACGTTGTGTTCAGGGGAGAAGGGTACTACCTCGTTGAGGCCAGCAAAAACAGCGACAACACGACAAACAACGGCATATCGAGCCTCCGCAACGGGGACCAGGTCATAATAACCGCGCAGGAACTATACGACGGAAAGGTGATAGAATCATAATGGGAATAGCGGAAAACATAGCTGAAATACGCGCGCGCATGAGCCGTGCGGCGGAAGGCGCGGGGCGCAGCCCGTCTGATATAATGCTGCTCGGCGCAAGCAAGATAAACGACGCGGCGGCCTGCCGCGCGGCCATCGCCGCCGGCATCGACGCGCTCGGCGAGAACCGCGTCCAGGAAATGACTCAGAAAATAGCGGAACACGCCTACGACGGCAAACCACTGCACTTCATAGGACACCTCCAGAAAAACAAGGTTCGCCAGGTGGTGGGCCGCGTTGAACTTATACACTCGATAGACTCGATAGAGCTTCTGCACGAGGTGGACAAATGCGCGAAAAAACTGGGCATTGTTCAGGACGTGCTGCTCGAGGTCAATATCGGCATGGAGGAGAGCAAGAGCGGCTTTGATTACGACGCGGTGAAGCCCGCTCTCGACGAGGCGGATTCGCTTCAAGGCGCGCGCGTCTGCGGGCTTATGGCCATTCCTCCGATAAGCTCCGAAAGCGGCGAAAACACGCCATATTTTGAAAAAATGCGCGACTTGTTTGTTGACATAAGGCCGCACTTGCTCCATAATAGTAGCAAGATATACCTTTCTATGGGAATGAGTGACGATTTCGAGGACGCGATAGCTGCGGGCAGCACTCTTATCCGCGTCGGCACCGCGATATTCGGACACCGGAATTACAATATCTAACATTTCTTGGTAAAAACAGAGATAACTGGAGGGTTTTTTATGGGACTTTTCAACGAGCTTAAAAAACTTACACATACATACGAGGACGAAGACGAGGAATATGAAGACGAATTTCCCGCCGAATCAAAAAAAGACCGCACAGCGGCGTTTTTCGACGATCGACGCGATGAACGCGACCGCGGCGACGATCGACGCAACAAGGTCGTCAACATCCACGCGACAACGCAGCTGAAGGTCGTGCTTGTAAAGCCCGAAAGATTTGAGAACGCCTCCGAAATAGCTGACCATCTGAAGGAAAAACGCACTGTGGTCATCAATCTCGAGTCAACCAATAAGGACATCGCGCGCAGGCTGGTAGATTTTCTTTCCGGCGTCGCGTACGCCGGCGAGGGCAAAATAAAGAAGGTCGCCAACAGCACCTATATTATCACGCCCTATCACGTCGATATAGAGGGCGACCTCATCGACGAGCTTGAAAATAACGGCCTGTATTTCTGATCGGAGGAGAGAGCGATGCTTACACCGCAGGAAGTTTCCACCCACGTATTTCAAAAAACCGTCATGGGCGGCTATAACATGGCCATGGTCGACGAATTTCTCGACCAGCTGACCGAGGACTATACCGCTCTTTTCAAAGAAAACGCCGCGCTCAAGGCCAAGATGAAGGTGCTCGTCGACAAGATCGAGGAGTACCGCTCCACCGAGGACGCTATGCGCGCCACTCTGCTCACCGCTCAGAAAATGGCAAACACCATGATAGAAGAAGCGAAGCAGAAAAAAGAGGAGCTCGTCGCCGATGCCGAGCGCGACGCTCGCAGACAGATAAACGAACTCCAGGCTCAAATCGTAATGGAGCAGCAGCGCTGCGCCGCCGCGAAGCGCGAGACCTCCGATTTTATTGCAACTATGCGCCGTCTCTGCAACAGCGAGCTCGAGTTCCTCGACCAGGTTCCGGAACTCCAGGCAGACCCGCCGCAGGAAGCCATAGAAAAGATGGAAGAAGAGAAGGTCGAGGAAAAGGCGGCCGACATAGAGGACGCCGTCAAATCGGCCTTTTCTGGCAATCCGTTTTCCGAGGAAAAGCCCGCTGAGAGCGGCGCTCCCGAGGAAAAGCCCGCTCCCGAGGCGCACGAAGAACCGAAGGAAAAGGAAGACTTTGAGACCACGCGCCGCATCTCTTTCGACGACCTCAAGTTTGGCCGCAACTACAAAAAAGACGACTGAAAATTTCGCAGGAAAAGGCCGTGTCTTTTCCTGCTTGTGAGTTTGATTTTGTTCCTCTGTTCCGACTTTTACAACATACGAAAAGCGGCTCTGCGAGCCGCTTTTTGCTTATGAGGAGGCGAGAAAAATGTCGAGACCCGTAATCGCGATAATGTACGATTTTGATAATACTCTGTGCACAAAGGATATGCAGGAATACGCTTTCATCCCGTCCATCGGCATGGAGGCGGATGATTTTTGGCGCGCCGCAAACGGTTTCGGCCGCGAATTGCGCATGGATGCTATCCTTGCCTATATGTACACGATGGTGGTCAAATCCCGCGAAAAGGGCATACCGTTTTCCCGCCAGAGCCTTGTCGAAAAAGGCCGCGGCATAGAGCTGTTTCCCGGCGTAGCCGACTGGTTCTCGCGCGTGAACCGCTGCGGCGACGAGCTCGGCGTCTCGGTCGAACACTATGTCATCTCGTCCGGGCTTAAAGAAATAATCGAGGGCTGCCCCATAAGCCGCGAGTTCAGGGAAATCTACGCGAGCGAGTTTTTTTATGACGACAGCGGCGCAGCCGTGTGGCCGAAGCTGTCGGTCAATTTCACAAACAAGACTCAGTTCGTCTACCGCATAAACAAGGGCGTGCTTGACATTTCCAACGACCGCGACCTCAACGCATCGATGCCTGACGACAGCAAGCGCGTGCCGTTCGACAACATGATATACATCGGCGACGGACTTTCCGACGTGCCATGCATGAAAATGATGCAGGCCTACGGCGGCGTCAGCATCGCGGTGTACAAGACGATGACACAGGACGTTCAGGAGCTGCTCCAAAAGGGCAGGGTGGATTTTATCTATCCCGCGGATTACCGCGAGGGCTCCGGGCTCGCCGGCTGCGTGCGCGACGTCCTTCGCCGCATGGCTATCGCCGACAAGCTCAGCAATGAAAAACAGGAGCAGCTGCGGAGCATCAAATAATTTCCTATAAAATCGACCCCATGCGGAAAATTCCGCATGGGGTATTTTTATAAAACGTGCGGCGGCTATGAAGATAAGGGCTAAGTATGCAAGGCTCCGCCCTTATGCGCCGCTTTTTCGTCCCTTTCGAGGCGAAGAGGATTGGCCGAGAAGAGCAATTTCTTCCGACATCACTCCTCGTCAAGCTTCAGCACAGCCATGAAAGCCTCCGTCGGAAGCTGCACAGTGCCGAGCGTGCGCATCTTCTTTTTGCCTTCCTTCTGCTTTTCAAGCAGCTTCTTCTTTCGCGTTATATCGCCGCCGTAGCATTTGGCGAGCACGTCCTTGCGCATCGCCTTGACTGTCTCGCGCGCGATGACCTTGCCGCCTATCGCCGCCTGCACCGGCACTTCAAACAGCTGGCGCGGGATATTGTCGCGCAGCTTCTCGCATATCTTTCTCGCTCTCGGGTACGCCTTATCCTTGTGCGCGATGAACGACAGGGCGTCCACCTGGTCGCCGTTGAGCAGCAGGTCGACCTTCACAAGCTCGCTGGGCCGGTAGGACGATATCTCGTAATCGAGAGAGGCGTAACCCTTAGTCCGCGCTTTCAGCGCGTCGAAAAAGTCATAGATTATCTCACCTAGCGGCATGCTGTAATGCAGCTCGACAAGATTAGTGTCGAGATACTGCATATCCTTGAATTCGCCGCGCCGATCCTGACACATGGGCATGATATTTCCGACGAAATCCGGCGGCGTGATTATCGAGACGTTCGCATAAGGCTCGCGCGATTCGGCTATCTGTGACGGATCCGGATAGTTGTGTGGGTTATCCACTCTGACAATCGACCCGTCGGTCTTAGTTACCTCATATATGACCGAGGGCAGCGTCGTCACGAGATCGAGATCGAACTCGCGCTCGAGTCGCTCCTGTATTATTTCCATGTGCAGCATGCCGAGGAAACCGCAGCGGAAGCCGAAGCCGAGCGCGACCGACGACTCCGGCTCGAACGACAGCGCCGCGTCGTTGAGCTGGAGCTTTTCAAGCGCGTCCCTGAGATCGGGGTACTTGCTGCCGTCCTCGGTGTATATGCCGCAGTATACCATCGCCTGCGCGGGCTTGTAGCCGGGCAGAGGCGCTTCGGCGGGCCTCTCCGCTTCCGTTATCGTATCGCCCACGCGGGTGTCCCTGACGTTTTTTATCGAGGCCGTGAAATACCCGACCTCTCCGGCGCAGAGCTCATCCGTGGGTTCGTTGCCGAGCGGCTTAAGGTACCCGCACTCGAGCACCTCGTACTCGGCCTTGGAAGCCATCATGCGGATCGTCATGCCGGTTTTTATAGTGCCCTCCATGACGCGAAAATAAACGACGACACCGAGGTACGAATCGTACTGGCTGTCAAATACCAGCGCCCGGAGCGGCGCTTTCGGATCCCCCTTGGGCGCGGGAACTCCGGCGACGATGGTTTCGAGAACGGCGTCGATGTTTATACCCATCTTGGCGCTTATCTCGGGCGCGTCCTCGGCGGGTATGCCGATTATGTCCTCGACCTCCTGCTTCGCCTTTTTAGGGTCGGCGGCCGGCAGGTCTATTTTGTTGAAAATGGGCAGTATTTCGAGATTCGCGTCCAGGGCGAGATAGGTGTTCGCCAGCGTCTGCGCCTCGACGCCCTGCGTAGAGTCAACGACGAGCACGGCGCCCTCGCACGCGGCAAGGGAGCGCGAGACCTCGTAATTGAAATCCACGTGTCCCGGGGTATCTATAAGATTTAACTCGTAGACCTGTCCGTCCGCGGCAGTGTAGTTCAGCTTTACAGCGCGGGCTTTTATCGTTATGCCGCGCTCG
This sequence comes from Oscillospiraceae bacterium, assembly GCA_034926415.1. Classification (GTDB taxonomy): domain Bacteria; phylum Bacillota; class Clostridia; order Oscillospirales; family Oscillospiraceae; genus JAYFRC01. The sequence continues at coordinate 3,174 of JAYFRC010000087.1, read as the reverse complement.
CGCTCAAGTTCCATGTTGTCGAGCAGCTGGCTTTCCATGTCGCGCTCCGCGACGGCATTGCACTTTTCGATGAGCCTGTCGGCCAGCGTCGATTTTCCGTGGTCGATGTGGGCGATAATGGAAAAATTGCGGATTTTGCTCTGGTCTGTCATAAAAATAAATCCTCCTAAAGCAAATCGACGCCGCTCTCCAAAACGCGGCCGGACCCTGCGAAGCGGTCTCGGAGCGAGAGGAGCGGCAGCGGAGAAAATGAGTTTTTGTCTTTATCCGGAAACGAACGATTCGGAGCCTGCCGCGGCGATCCCGGGCAAACCGGGTATAAATAGTGCCGGTGCAGGCCGCGGCGCGTTCCTTATTTTTTGAGGTTCTCGTTCACACGCTCAACGGTCGTATGGAAAAGCTGAAGCGCGCTCTGGTACGCGGCGGCGTGCTCGCTCTCCATCGTTTCGCGGCTCAGGTCGGGGAAAGTCCCTTTATCTCGCGCCACCTTTTCAAGCGCCGCGGCGTACTGCGCCTCGGACGTGTGAAGGTCGCCGTCGACCGCGCCCGCGCCAAATGCGGTCGTATCGACGGATGAGAAGTGTTCTGTCACCTCGGCGGCGTCGAACAGATGGCGGTAGCACTTGTAAAGCGCGTCGCCGAGATATGACGAAGCCGCGCCTATGGCGGCCTTGTCTCCCGTCTTGCCAAGCAGGTCGAACAGCATACCCGCCGTATTTACCAGCAGCTTCTTCTGGAGCATGGCCATAACGCTCCCCTTGAGTATGTTTCCCTTTTCCTCCGAAACGTCGTGGAGCCCTTCGGCGGTGATGGTCGTCCCGTCGCGCGAAAGCGAACGGCCAAGCAGGTAGTCGGCGGAAACTTTATAATAATTGCACACCTTTATGACAAACGCAAGCCCCGGCTCGCGTATCCCTTTTTCATAGTGCGACAAAAGCGCCTGCGATATGCCGAGGTCGTCGGCGGCCTGCCTCTGGCTGAGATTTTGTTCCCGCCGCAGAAGCGACAGCGTTTTTGAAAAAGACGACAGCATATTATCACCCCAAAATACTATGTGTATATAGTATACGCTTTGTAATATATTTTTGTAAATATCAAAAACGTGAAATTTGGAAAAAGGTGGGGAGCCGTGTCGGAAAAAGATTGTCACTAATTAAACAAAGTCGCGGAAAATTTTAGCCGGGCCATGTAAATGCCGCCTGTTTTCAGGCGTTTCGGCTTGTACTGAAAATTTTTTTGGTGTATACTTTATTTAATTCTTATGCGTCAGTATTATGGCCATGCGCCATTATTTTGAAAGGAAGATCTGCAAAATGGGAATGTTCGACAAGCTTATCACAAACCTTAAAGCAAACCGCCGCACTCTTGTGTTTACCGAGGGACCCGATCCCCGTATTCTCGAGGCTGCGGCTCGTCTTAAGAAAGACAATTTGATGGACATGATACTCGTCGGCAAGGTTGACGAGGTCAAGGCCGCTGCCAAGGCCGGCAATTTTGACATCGACGGCATCGAGATACTCGATCCCGCAACTTACGCCGGTATGGACGACATGGTCAATACCATGGTCGAGCTGCGCAAGGGCAAGATGAGCGCGGACGAGTGCCGCGCCGCTCTGATGAAGGGCAACTATTTTGGCACCATGCTCGTCAAGCAGGGCAAAGCCGACGCTCTTCTCGGCGGAGCTACCTACTCCACCGCCGACACCGTCCGTCCCGCGCTCCAGCTCGTCAAGACCAAGCCCGGCAATAAGATCGTCTCTTCCTGCTTCATAATGGAGCGCATTAACCCGGACGGCTCCGAGGAGCGTTACGCCATGGGCGACTGCGCCATCAATATTCATCCGACCGAGGACGAGCTCGTTGAGATCGCTATCGAGTCCGCAAAGACCGCTGCGTTCTTCGGCATCGACCCGAAGGTCGCCATGCTGTCCTACTCCACCATGGGCTCCGGCAAGGGCGAGACTGTCGACCTTGTCCGCAATGCCACCGCCAAGGCAAAGGCCGCCGCTCCCGATCTCGCTATCGACGGAGAGCTCCAGTTCGACGCCGCGTTCTCTCCCGTCGTTGCCAAGACGAAGTGCAAGGGCTCTCCGGTCGCCGGACAGGCCAACACCTTCATCTTCCCAATGATCGAGGCCGGCAACATCGGCTACAAGATTGCTCAGCGACTGGGCGGCTTTGCGGCTTACGGCCCCGTTCTTCAGGGCCTGAACGCTCCCCTGAACGACCTCTCCCGCGGCTGCAACGCCGACGAGGTCTATCAGATGGCTATTATAACCGCCGGAATGAAGTAAGAAACACGAAGCAAGAATACATGGTAAGTCAGTAAACTTTTTAAGTCTGCAAACTTTTCAGGGTTGAGGAGTTTTTATAAAAAACCGCGCCTTCGCACATATATGCGAAGGCGCGGTTTTTATTATATTGTACACGCGTATTTTACACGTAAAGGCGCGTCTGCCCTTTTCCTTCGAGGCGCCTGGCCTTGACATAAACTCATATACATGCTAGCATATTTATAATTTAATAAAAAAGAACCGTCGATGCGACACGCATAGAAGGGCTTTTTAATATTTTTACTGTGAGGTAAAGCGTATGAAGAAAGCCGCTTCTATTTTTTTGCGTGCGGACATAAGACCGACGGACGTCGAAAATATTTCCAGATGGCTTCAAAGCCGCTCCGTGATACGGTATCTGAACGAAGACGGCAATGCGCCGGAGGCGCTGCGCCGCATGCTCGACACCACGCCCGCGCCGCTGCTTACCTTCCGCTTTAATCAGTACGGGAAATTTTTCCTTGTCTGCGAAGACGAGGAGGATTCGATGGGCTTTATAAAACTGCGCGAACACTTTGACTCCGGCTGCTTTGAAATCGTCGTCGCGATAGGCGACGAGCGACTCTGGGGCAACGGCTACGGCACCGACGCCTTGCGCGCCGCGCAGTACCGCGCATTTTTTGACTGGCGCGCGAAAAAGATGATTGCGAAAATCTACCACGGCAATATTCGCTCCGAGCGCATGGTGCGCTGCTGCGGTTTTCGCGAGGAACGAAGGGGAGAAGCGCTCACTCTCTACTCGATAACCATGGACGAGTATCTCCGCGCTCTGACGCGGGAGAAGGATGCCCGCGAGATGACGATAGCGTAAGTTAATATAAAAGCCGCCCGCCCCATTCGG
>JAYFRC010000054.1:0-18986 GCA_034926415.1 Oscillospiraceae bacterium | reverse complement strand
GGCCGCGCAAGTCTCTCTTACTGATGGCCCGGGACGAGGTTGAGTCTTAAAATATATTCTGACAGGGGCGGACGGAGGTTTCCCGGATACGGGGGTCTTGTTCGTCCCTTGAGGTGCGCTTAGGAAAAGGAAGAGGCTGTGGACAAATCCGTAACACTTAAAAAGAATTACGAATTCAGACGGATGTACGCCAAGGGAAAGTCCGCGGTCATGCCCTGTCTTGTCGTGTATTGCCGCAAAAATCATGGCGGGAAAAACCGCCTCGGCATAACGGTAGGCGCAAAGCTGGGACATGCCGTCGTACGAAACCGCGTCAGGCGCCGCCTGCGCGAGATATACCGCCTGCACGGCGGAGAGATGGAACAGGGATACGACATAGTGCTCGTCGCCCGCGCCCGTGCTGTGCAGAGCGACTACCGCGTGCTCGAAGGGCAGTTTCTGCGCGGGGCGCGGAAGCTCGGCCTCATGAAAGGTGAGTCGGCATGAAAAAGGTACTTATGCTGCTTGTTCGGTTTTATCGCCGCTATCTGTCCGGACTTAAAAGCACACCTACCTGCCGCTATATTCCGACGTGTTCGGAATACGCGCTGCAGGCGCTCGAAAAGTACGGCGCCGTAAAGGGCACCTATCTTGCCGTGCGCAGAATATTGAGATGCAATCCTCTCCACAAGGGCGGGTACGATCCCGTCCCATAAGAAACGCGGCGGAGCCTGAAAAACGGAATCCGCCCCCACAACTGGAGGAAAAGCAATGCGCAATCCTGTTTTCGGAATAATAATGTGGCCCTTTTCCAAAGTGCTTAAAGGGCTCTTTATGCTCTGTGGCTCATACGGCCTCTCCATCATCCTTTTCGCCCTGATAATAAAGCTGATTTTGCTTTATCCCAGTGCGAAAGCAAAGAAAAATTCCCTTCAGATGGCGCGTATGAATCCCAAGATGAAGGAGCTCAAAAAGCGCTGCGGAAACGACCAGCAAAAGTACAGCGAGGAAGTCATGAAGCTGTACAAAGAGCAGGGCGTCAGCCCCATGGGCGGATGCCTGTGGAGCTTTATCCCCGTTCCCATCCTCTTCGCCCTGTATGGAATAATCCGCAAGCCTCTGACCAACTTTATGTGGCTCAATGAGAGCCAGCTCAACGCCGTCAAGGAGATGGTCGGCAATTTCGGCGCCGACATAGCCAAAACGGGCGCGTATCAGGAGATAGAGTGGGCCAAGGTCGTTTACGAGCATTTCGATGCGATTAGCCAGGCCGTGCCTCAGGTATTCAAGCTCGACTTCTCGTTCCTCGGGCTCGACCTCGCCGCTATTCCATGGCATTCGTTCAGCAGTTTCACGTCCGGCAACATCTCCTGGATGACGCTCGGGCTTATCCTGATACCTATTATTTCGGGCGTGCTCAACCTGCTTCTCATGCTTCTGACGAACCGCGTTCAGCCCGATATGGGCGACGGCAACGCCAACATGAAGATGATGATGTACATGATGCCCGTTATGTCTGTTTATATGGGCTTCATTCTTCCCGCCTCCCTCGGCATTTACTGGATAGCCCAGTCCCTGTTCTCCCTTATTCAGGAATGGGCGCTGCAGAAATTCTACGGCAAACGTCTCGACGCCGAGGACAAAGCCCGCGAGGAAAGGCTTAGAGCCGACCGTCTACGCCGTATCGAGGCAGCGAAAAACCAGCCTCAGGAGACCGTCAAGAACAAGAATACAAGCAAGGACAAGCAGAAGCGCCTGAGTGCGTCCGGGGTCAAAAAGGAGTACCGGGAGAGCACGACGGAGGCCGGACGCGTCGGGGGAAGACCATACGCGCGTGGCCGAGGCTTCAGCATGAGCCATTACGAAGATATTGACGACGATGCCGGAGATCAGAACAACGGCGAAAATAATGAAAATATTAATAAGGACAACTGATAAGGAGCTTGTCACATGAGTTATATCGAAGTAACGGGCAAGACCGAGGAAGAAGCCGTAGCAAAGGCACTGAGCCAGCTCGGCCTCGACCGCGACGAGGTGTCCGTTGAAATTATGGAGCGCGCCAAGTCGGGTTTTCTCGGCCTCGGAAGCACTCCCGCAAAAGTCCGCGTGACTTACGGAAGCGAGGAAGAAGCGGAACCCTCCGCTCCCGCTGCGTTTTCCGCGGCCGCGCCCGTGTCTGAAGCGCGCGTTAACGTTAAAAAGGAAGACGAGTTTTCCGCAACTCCCGCAACAGCCGCTCCGGCGTCCTCCGAAAAGGAAGCCGACGACGAGAAGTCTGTCAGGATAAGGGAATTTCTCTCCGGACTTATGGCGCAGCTCGAAAGCGGAGCCGTCGCGCGCGTTTATCCTCCCGACGAAGAGGGCCGCTACCGTGTGGTGCTCGAGGGCGAGCACCTCGGCAACCTGATCGGCCGCCGCGGAGAGACGCTGGACGCCATTCAGCAGCTGACCAATTACGCCGTGAATCACGGCTCGGATAAGCGTGTGCGCATACATGTGGACGCCGAGAACTACCGCGCCAAGCGCGAGGAAAGCCTCAAGCACCTGGCGGAAAAAATCGCCGGCAAAGCCGTCAAGTACCGCCGCGACATGACGCTCGAGCCGATGAATGCATACGAGCGCCACGTGATACACGCCGCGCTTCAGGACGACGGCCGCGTCACGACACAGTCGACCGGCACGGAACCCAACCGCCGCGTGGTTATCAAGTATCTGCGCGACCGGTAAAAAGCGAATATGCGTGGGCGCGCAACTATTGTTCCGCGCCCACGATTTTGTCTCCTGAACCCGGTCCGGGGACGCGTTTGCTTTTTTTCGGGAAAAGAGTATGATATATACTAAAGTTATTATAACAATTCGGAGGATGATATGATTTTCGACACGCACGCGCATTACACAGACGGCCGTTTCGATTCCGACAGAGACGCCCTGCTGTCCTCGATGCGCGGAAAAAACGTGGGACTCATAATGACTCTCGGCGATAACCTCAAAGAATCGCGCGCAGCCGTGGAGATAGCCCGCAGATACCCTCTCGTCTACGCCGGAGTCGGAGTGCACCCGTCGGACATTGCGGAGCTTGACGACGAAAAGCTCGATGCGCTGCGGCTTCTCGCGGCGGACGAAAAGGTGAAGTGCATCGGCGAGATAGGGCTCGACTACTACTGGAAGGACAACGCGCCGCGGGAAGCGCAGATAAACGGGCTTCGCCGCCAGATGGAGCTTGCGCGTTCGCTTTCTCTCCCGGTCGTCATACATGATCGGGAGGCGCACGCAGACAGCATGAGCGTAGTGCGGGAATTTCCGGACGTGCGCGGCGAGTTCCACTGCTATTCCGGCGCGGCCGAGGATGCGAGGGAGCTTGTCAAGCGCGGATGGTATCTCGGCTTCGGCGGAGCGGTAACATATAAAAATGCCCGCCGCGCGCTGGAGGTCATCGCCGCCGTCCCGCTCGAGCGCATACTTGTCGAGACTGACTGTCCCTATCTCGCGCCAGAGCCGTACCGCGGACGGCGCAACGATTCGAGCCTTATCGCGGAGGTCATAAAGAAAATAGCAGAGGTGCGGCATATGCGGCCCGCCGACGTTGAGCGCGCAACGTGGGAAAACGGAAAAAGATTCTTCAATATTCAGGACTGAGGGAGCAGGATATGACAATAACATACGAATATGGACAAAATCTTTACGTCAACACAACGAACAGATGCGACATGCACTGCGACTTTTGTCTTCGCCGCGACGGCGACGGCATAGGAAACGCGGACAGCCTGTGGCTCGAGCGCGAGCCGACGCGCGAGGAGATCCTCGCCGACATAGAAAAGCGCGATCTGTCGAAATATGCCGAGCTCGTGTTCTGCGGCTACGGCGAGCCGACCTACCGTCTCGACGACATACTCTGGGTCTGCGACGAGGTGAAGCGGAAATACCCCGGTACGCGCATCCGCATGGATACCAACGGCCACGGCGACCTCATCTGCGGGCGGAGCGTAGCTCCGCTTTTCGCAGGAAGATTTGACACTGTGTCGATCTCGCTCAATGCGCGGGACAAGGAAACATACGACGCACGCTGCGTTCCTGATTACGGCGAGAGCTATGTCGCGATGAAAATATTTGCGAAGGAAGTGCAGAAATACGTGCCGCGGGTCGTGATGTCGGTCGTTGACTGCATACCAAAGGACGAGATAGAGGAATGCCGCAAAGTATGCGAGGAGATAGGCGCGACCTTCCGCGTCCGCGCCTACGGGAGCTGACGGCAAAACACCCTCGCCGCGATTTCTTACCGCCAACGACAAAAGGAGTTTTGCCCGCATGAAAAAATCCGCTGCGGCTGCGGCCGCGATAATAATAGTTTTGTGCCTTGCCCTCGACAGGGCGGTCAAGATGTGGACGGTAGCGAACCTCGACCTCGGCATGTCGCACCCGTTTTTGCCCGGCTTTATCGAGCTGCAGCGCCTGCACAACTACGGCGCGGCCTGGAGCAGCTTTTCGGGCATGAGATGGGTGCTCGTCGGCGTGACGAGCGTCGTCATTGTCGCGCTCATCGTTTTGCTCGTGCGAGGCATCGTGAAGCACATGTTCGGCGTGATCGCGCTCGCGCTGATAATCTCTGGCGGCCTTGGAAACCTTGTCGACCGCGCGGCTCTCGGCTATGTCGTGGATATGTTCCACTTCCAGTTCTGGACGACGTTCCCCATTTTTAACGTGGCGGACATGGCGGTCGTGACGGGCGGAATAATGGCGGTCGTGTACTATCTCTTTTTGCACGACAAGGCTGTTAAATAATGGAAAATCTAAATCTCTCGGCTAGCGCCGAAGATAAAAACAAACGGCTCGATGCGTTTATCGCGGAAAACGCCGGGGGGTTGACACGTTCGGCGGCGCAGCGGCTGATCGAGACGAAAAGCATCACGGTCGACGGAAAAACTCCCGCGAAAAGCTATAAGCTGCGCGGCGGAGAAAAAATAGAGATAAAGCTGCCGGAGCCGGAGGAAAGCGGCGTCGCGGCTCAGGACATACCGCTCGACGTCGTGTACGAGGACGACGACGTGATAGTTGTCGACAAGCCGGCCGGAATGGTCGTCCACCCCGCGCCGGGACACGCCGACGGCACGCTCGTAAACGCGCTGCTCTCGCACTGCGGCGACAGTCTGTCCGGTATCGGCGGCGAAAGGCGGCCGGGTATAGTGCACCGCATCGACCGCGACACCTCGGGCCTTATAATCGCGGCGAAAAACGACCGCGCCCATCTCGCGCTCGCGGCTCAGCTCAAGGACCATACGCTCGCGCGGACGTACGAGGCGGTAGTCGTCGGAAATCTTAAGGATGATGCCGGCACGGTCGACGCGCCCATAGGCCGCTGTCCAACGGACAGGAAAAAGATGTGCGTGACCGACAGAAATTCGAGAAGCGCGGTGACACACTGGGAAATTATGGAAAGATTCGGCGGCTTCTGCCACGTGCGCTGCCGGCTCGAAACAGGGCGCACGCACCAGATACGCGTGCACATGGCGCATATAGGGCACCCGATACTCGGAGATACCGTGTACGGCGCAAAAAGACCTGTGCCGGGGCTGACGGGGCAATGCCTGCACGCGGTAGGGCTTCGGTTCATACACCCGTCGACCGGGAAGATCGTGGAGCTCTCCTGCCCTCTGCCCGCTGAGTTTGAAGCGCAGATTGAGAAGCTGAGGCGCGCGTCCGGCGCAGGCGCGGACGAGTTTACGTTTCGTGCGGCCGACCGGGGCGATATCGGGGACGTGAACGCGCTTTACCGCGCGGTCGTCAAAAAGATGCGCGCTGACGGCCTCGACCAGTGGAACGACGAGTATCCGTTCGCTCTGCTTTCGGACGACATCGGGCGCGGGGAGATGTACCTCGGAACGCACGGTGGGAAAATCGTGTCCGCAATAACAGTGATGCCGCGCGGCGACGAGGAATATGAGATCGCGAAATGGAAAGAACCGGATGCGCGGGCGGCGATATTGCACCGGCTCTGCGTCGTGCCGGAGCTGCGAAGGAGCGGGATAGCGTCTCGCATGGTTGAAGAGGCGGAAACTCTCTGCCGTAGCGCGGGATACGAATATGCGCGGCTTGACGCGTTTTCAGAAAACATCAGATCCGTCTCGCTTTATGAAAAACTCGGCTATAAGCGAGTCGGAGAGTTTACACGCGATATCGGCATATGTTATTTCATGGAAAAGAAACTGTAAAAAAATGGAAAGCGCCTGAAAGAACGATTCGTTCTTTCAGGCGCTTTTATATTTGTCCGGCATTTATTTTTCAATCATCACAGCTGCGCTGTTTTCATAGTCATATCACACGGTCGGACATTCCGGGAGTGTCTGCGCCCACGATAAAACGTCGGCGAGAGAGCCTTGCGGGAAGCCGTCGAGCGGCACATTTCCGTCGTTTTCAAGACAATCGGTAACGAGAAACACATCCATGCCGAGCTTTGCCGCGACCATATCCTCGACCGGGTTGTTGCCTATCATGCGGCAGTCCGCCGCGCGCTTTCCGGTCTTTTCAAGTATTTCCTTGTAGTAGCCGGGAAACGGTTTGCAGAATGTCGAATTTTCGTATGTCGTTACGAGCGAAAAATCCGAAGGCGACAGATCTATCCATGCCAGCCGCGTTTCAACGCCGACGGCGGGAAACAGCGGGTTTGTCGCGAGTATCAGGTTGTACCCCTTCCCCTTCAGGGTGTCAATTATTTTCCGGGGAAGCTCCGTCGGCCGCGTGACCGCGCGCACACCGTTGAATTCGCCCGTGTAAAATTCCGGGATGGTGTCTTTCATCGGCGCCACGTCGCCGAGCAGCGTCGAGAAGTTTTGCCAGAATAGGTCTTCGTTTGTGCAGCCGCCGTCGTTTTTGACCATCGCGCCCGTCGCTGCCCAGAGAGCCTTTATTATGCCGTCCTTGTCATAACCAAAGGGTATGTATTTCATGCACAGCAGCTTCACATAGGAATTCTTAAAGTCGTCCTGGCTTATGGGAAGCAGCGTGCCGTCGAGGTCAAAAAGAATCGTATTCAGCATTTTATTATCCCCGCATTCATATGATGGATTTTGCCGTTTGTTTTTATCCGGCGCGGCGGTTGTCGCACGCCCTGACGCCTGTGTTCTTATAATCTTAGCACATATCTGCGCTAAGGCCAAACTTTTCTTTTCGCTTCGACGCGGTTTTTCTTTTTCCGAGCCCGGTTATGCCTACAATATAGGCAAGCACAAAGGACAAGGAGATGCGCTCTATGCAGTTTATGAATAAAAAACGTACATACGAGGCGGGACGCGTGTTTTATCTCCCGGTTAGCCAGATAGCGCCGAACGCGGCCCAGCCGCGCCGCGATTTTGACGAAACGGCTATCGCGGAGCTTGCGGAAAGCATAAAAAATTTCGGGATACTTCAGCCGCTTACCGTGCGGAGGAAAAGGGGCGGCTTCGAGCTCATCGCGGGCGAACGCAGGCTCAGAGCCGCGAAAGCCGCGGGGCTGCGCGAGGTGCCGTGCCTTATTATGAACGCGGAGGACGCGGACTCTTCGTATCTCGCACTTGTGGAGAACCTGCACCGGCGCGACCTCAATTTTATGGAGGAGGCCGCCGCGATATCCAGACTCATCGGCGAGTATTCGCTGTCGCAGGAGGCGGTGGCGGAGAAGCTCGGAAAATCGCAGTCCGCCGTCGCGAACAAGCTGCGGCTGCTGAAGCTGTCGGAGGAGTGCGTGGATATACTGCTTAAAAATGATTTGACGGAGCGCCACGCCCGCGCGCTGCTTCGGCTGCCGGAGGAAGAGGAGCGGCTTGCGGTTTTGCGCACGGTCGTCGAAAAGAAGCTGAACGTCGCCCAGACCGAGCAGCGCATCGAAAAGATGCTTGCGGAAAGCTGTCCCGCGCCGAGGAGAAGCGCCATCGTCGTCAAGGACGTGCGGCTGTTCCTGAACAGCATATCCCACACGATGGACGTGCTGCGGAGCAGCGGCGTCGACGCGAGCTGCGGCCGCGAGGAGAGCGAGGACGAGATAACGCTGACCATACATATTCCAAAGCGCCGCCGAGCGGGATGAGGATATATGAGGGGGGCCTGTTCGGCCGCGAAAACAAGCGCCGCGAAACGAAAGTTTCGCGGCGCTTGGCGTATGTTTTCAAAAATCCTGATTTTTGATTTTCCGTATATCGTCGCCGAAGAAGCGGAGCTTCCGGTACTCACCCTCGATGCGCGATACGATCTGCGGCGTGTAGCGCCGCGCGAGCTCTTCGCCCAAAAGGTTTGAGCTGATTATCGTCTTTTTCTCCGAAACGAGGCGGCTGTTGATTATCTGGTACAGCGCGCTCTGGACAAAGGGCGTCGTCATCTCCGCGCCGAGGTCATCCATTATCAGCAGGTCGCAGTTGAGGCAGCGCTTTATGTCCTCGCTCTCGCCGCCTTCCGGCGTCTCGCGCCCAAATTTCTGCGCCTCGAACTGGGCGAAGATGTGCGGCGTCGAATCGTACACGACGGAAAACCCGCTCTCCGACACCTCGCGGGCGATGCACGCGGACAGAAACGTTTTGCCGAGCCCGGGCGAACCGGACAGAAACAGGTTGCCGCTCCTCGGGCCGAAGCAGTGCGCGTAGTCGCAGCATATCTCGTAAACCATTTCCATATTTTCCCGGGGAGACGTTCCCTGCTGTTCCCAGAGCTTGTCGCTGTACAGCTCGATGTCGAAGGAGTCGAAGCTCTGACAGCCGAGGTTAAGCAGCTTTGAAAGCTCTTTTATCTGCTCGCGCGCGTAGTAGCGGCGAAGGCACTCGCAGGGCTCGCCTCCGACGAAGCCGGTGTCCCCGCATTTTGCACAGGCGGGCTCGTCGTCTAGGTAATCGGTACCGTAGCCGGCGGAGGCGAGCAGGTCGGCTTTTTCGCGCTGGAGCACGAGGTTCTTGTCCCGCAGAACGTTTATCGCGGGCTTGGGGTCGGTGCCGCGCTTGAGCGCCGAGGCAATTATTTTGGCTGCGGTGCAGCGGAGTTCGGCGTCTATCTCACCGACGCGTGGAAGCTTTGAGTAGAGGGTCTCGCGGCGGCGGCGCAGGTTCTCCGCGCGCGCCCTGATGTCGTCGTCGTATTTTTCACGCGCGACGCGCATAAGTCTTCCGTCGTAGCTCATTGTCCGGCCTCCCCTCCGCGCCTGCCGCGCAGGTATTTCTTCATGCGCTCTATGCTCTCCCTGTCCTCGGCTGCGGATGCGGGAGCGCGTGCGGCTGCCGCCGCGGCGACCTTTTTGCCGGGTCCGTCGCCGTCACGGATCTCCTTCGGAGTGTGCAGCCCCTTGTCGTTCCAGCGACGGAGTATCGAATTAAGATACGGCCACTTGAGAGAGCCGCAGTTGAACACGGTGCGGTCGTAAGCCATAGCCACGGCCTCAGGGCCGAAGCCCCAGCTTATCCACTGAGCTAGGTATTTTGCCTCGCTCTGGACTGGGGCTCTGTCTCCTAGCTTCAGCGCGTGCATGAGTTTCGGCATTTTACCGCGCATGGCGGCGTATTCATGTAGGTATTTGTTGGCGGCCTCCTGGGTGAATATCTCGAGGCGCGCCCAGCGGTAGCCCTCTTTTTCTATCTGCTTCATCGTCGGCCGGCGGCCCTTGCCGTAGGCGTCCTCGGCGGCGGTGACGCAGTGGCTCACGAGAAGGTATATGACGTCGGCCGGGAGGCCGAGAAAATCGTAAAGACCCATAAGGATATTGAGGTCGCTGTCGCTTAAGAGCTTGCCGAGCCTGTTTGAGACTTCCCTGCGCAGAAGGTCGAAGCCACGGTCGGTCTCCATGCATTTGAGGAGCTCCGCCCGGCTGTATTCCGGACATTCGCGCTCCGGCGGCGCGAGCGTCTCCGCGCTCTTTCCGGCGACGGTCACATCGCCGATGAGCCCGGCGTCCTTCAGGTCGTCCTCGGCGGCTCTCAGGCGTTCCGGCGTCCAGCGGAGCGCCGCCGTTATCTTTTCGGGAGAGGCGCTGTTTTTACATTTGGCGATGTATATGTACAGCAGAGCGGCGTCGCCGCTGCCTTTTTCGATGAGCCGGCGGATGACCGGGGCGGACAGGGTAAGCCCTTCCTCCTCGCTCAGATGAATGACATATGCCACGTCGCGCTTCCTCCTCTCTTTCGTATCGCCATTATTTTACACGAAATATCGCTCCGCGTAAACAGAGAAAAAGGCGAGGCGGAAAAAAGACTTTGCAATACGCCGGAAAAATCGCTGTGAGCCCCTTTTTTGTTTCTGGGGATTATGTTATACTTAACTATTATTATAATAAGGCGTAATGTACGAACGGGAGGATATTTTTATGGAAAACCATATTACCGTGACTATCTGCGGACGGGAATATAATTTCGTGGCCGACGAGGACGCGAAATATGTTGAAAAAATTGCTTCCTATGTGGATAAAAAACTGAGGGAGACGCTGGAGGCGACAAAAGCCGGACAGACCGACGCCGCCGTGCTTACGGCCGCAAACATCACGGACGAGCTTTTCAAAGCTCAGGACACCGCCGAAAATCTTCGCTCCCAGCTCAAGGAGTATCTTGAGGAAGCCTCACGCAGCAAGGCCGAGATATCGGAACTCAAGCGCGAGATATTCAAGCTTCAGAATCAGCGCTGATGCCAGAACTGCTTGCGCCCGCCGGCTCGCCGGAAGCTTTGCAGGCCGCCGTACAGAACGGCGCCGGCGCTGTATATATGGGGTTCGGCGACTTCAATGCCCGCCGCAACGCAAAAAATTTCACCCCCGAGGAGTTCGCGGACGCTGTGCGCTACTGCCATCTCCGGGGAGTTAAGGTATACCTTACGCTTAACACGCTCCTGTCAGACCGCGAGCTGCCGGAGGCCGCGAAGACCGCAGCCGCCGCGTCCGACATGGGCGCGGACGCCGTGCTCGTCCAGGACTGGGGCGTGCTTCGCGCCGTGCGCGCCGCCGCGCCGGAACTTCCGCTGCACGCCAGTACCCAGATGAGCATATGCTCGCTCGACGGGGCTCTGGAGGCGGCGAGACTCGGCATTTCCCGGGTGGTGCTCGCCAGAGAGATGACGCGGGACGGCATAGCCGAGGTCTGCGCCAGGGGCGGCGTGGAGACGGAGATTTTCGTCCACGGCGCGCATTGTATGTGTTATTCCGGCCAGTGCGCCATGAGCGCGCTCATCGGCGGGAGAAGCGGAAACCGCGGAACGTGTGCCCAGCCCTGCCGCCTGCCCTATGGATTAAACTCCCCCTGCGGCCGCGGCTACCCGCTGAGCCTAAAGGATATGTCGCTGGCCGACCATATACCGGAGCTCATCGACATGGGCGTGACGAGCTTTAAGATAGAGGGGCGCATGAAGCGCGCCGAGTATGTCGCCGTCGTGACGGGGATATTTTCAAAGCTGATAGGGGAAAAACGCCGCCCGACGAAACAGGAATGGATAGACCTATACAACGCGTTCTCACGAGGCGGCTTTACCGACGGATATTATACCGATAAAAAAGGGCCGCAGATGTTCGGCGTCAGGAGCGAGAACGCGAAAGAGGCGAAGGAGCTTTTCGCCGTAGCCCGCTCCACCTATGAAAATAAAGAAAATTTTGCCGTGCCAGTAGAGATGCGGATAAGCGTATTGCGGGGAAAGCCCGCGCGCCTCGCCGCCCTTGACTACTCCGGAAACCGGGCCGAAGCCGTCGGCCCCGTGCCCGAGGAGGCGATAAACCGTTCTCTCGACGGCCGCGAGGTCGCGGACAGGCTCAAAAAAACCGGAGGAACCGTGTTTTCCTGCGAAAGCGCGCACGTGGAGCTTGACGAAGGGCTGTCGCTGCCGGTTTCCGCGATAAACGAGCTTCGCCGCAGCGCGCTCGACAAGCTCGAGCGTCTGCGCTGCTCCGCGCCGGGCCGCGCGAGGGGAGAATTTGTTCCGATAAAGCCGGAGCCGCGCGGGGCGGCTTTCCCGATGTTTACAGCTTCGGTCAAGTCGCTTTCGCAGATAACGCCCGCGCTGCTCGAGACCGGCCCCGCGAGGATATACGTGCCGCTGGAACTTTTCGGGGCGCTGGACGAGGGGATGTTTCGCGGCAGCACGGCGCAGCTCTGCGCCGTCCCGCCGAGGATATGCTTCCAGAGTGAAAAGCCGGAGCTTCGCGGCCTGCTTGAGACCGCGAAGAAAAAAGGCGCGAAAATGGTTATGATAGGAAATATAGCGCATTTTCGCCTCGTTTACGGTCTCGGCCTTCCGCTCTGCGGGGATTTCGGATTAAACGTGGCAAATTCGGAGGCGCTCGCGTTCCTTCTCTCCGAGGGGCTGACGTCGCAGTGCGTCTCGTTCGAACTCCGCTCGGAGCAGATACGCGATATGGACAAGCGGCTTCCGCTTGAGGCCATAGTTTACGGGCGGATTCCGCTGATGCTTATAGAAAACTGCCTGATGAAAAACAATGCGCGCGGCGACTGCCGGCGTGCCTGCGATGAAAAGAACGCCCTTAACGACCGCACCGGTGCGTCGTTCCCTGTGCTCCCCGCGTTCGGATGCAGAAACGAGATAGAAAATTCGAAGGTCCTGTTTCTAGCGGACAGGGACGAGTACAGGAGGATAGGCCTGACCTTCGCGCGGCTCCGGTTCACCGACGAGAGCCCCGAGCTCTGCGCCGCCGTCGCCCGCCGGTATCTCGGCAAGGGCGACTGGTCGCCGGACGATTTTACGCGCGGCCTGTTTTTCAGAAGCGTAGAGTGAGAACAAAATAATAACTTTTAGTAATAATTACGAATAGTAATACAATCTGTATTTGATTTTGAGGTGTGAAATGAAGAAAAACGACATTTTTCTGGCCAGTGCGGTCATGAACATCGTCGCCGGCGCGGGGTTAATTGCGCTCGGCGTAATAGGCGCGGTTAGCTGGGCGAGACACGAAAAGCGCGTTGTCATGCCGCGCCGAGTCAGGCGCTGAGTTCGGACATGGGACGCATAGTTCTGGCATCGCGCTCGCCGAGAAGGCAGGAGCTGCTGCGGCGCATCGGGCTCGACAATTTCGCGATAGCCGTGCCCGACGTTGACGAATGGTACCCCGAGGGGCTGTCGCCGAGGCGCACCGTGGAATATATTTCTGCGGAAAAGTCGGCGGCGGCGGCGAACATGGCCGCGCCCGAGGACATCGTCATAACGGCGGACACAATGGTGTTCCTCGGCGACGAGCGGCTGGGCAAGCCGAAAGACGAGGACGAAGCGTTTTTGTTTCTTTCGTCGCTCTCCGGCAAAAAGCATTCCGTCTGCACCGGCGTGACCGTATCGCAGGGCAACAGGATACTGACCGACAGCGTCGCAACCGACGTATATTTCCGCGAGCTCCTTCCGGAGGAGATACGCGCGTATATAAAGACGGGCGAGCCGATGGACAAGGCCGGGGCCTACGGAGTGCAGGGGCGAGGCGCGCTGTTTGTCGAGCGCATAGACGGCGACTTCTTCAACGTCATGGGCATGCCGCTTATGAAGCTCGGAGAGATGCTTAAAAAATTTGGAGTGGATGTTTTCAGATAATCGCTTCGAAAATCAGTGATTTCTAAGGCGAGGGGCCGCGGCACATTGAAGTGTGTTCACGATAAAACGCCGCAGGCCTGAGGTCTTCTCTGCCCTATCCCCGCAAACGTCTTGATATAGAAAGGTATTTGCACAGTGAAAATGTTTCTTGAAAAACACGGACTGTGGATATTGCTCGCGGCAGTTATAATAACAGTTACGATGGCCGTGATGTCTGCTTTCGGAAACGGCGCGGCGATGCCCCTTAAAAATCTCGGGGGCATACTCGCGTCGCCGTTCCGCGCGGCCGTTTCGGGCATCACGGGATATATCGACGACCGCATACAGTACAGCTCCGACTACGACGCGCTCGTCGAGGAGAACAAGGAGCTCAAAAAGCAGGTCGCGGATATGGAGGAGCAGGTGCGTCAGGCCCAGACCGACAGCGACGAGAACGCCCGTCTGCGCGAGCTTTTGAACCTTGCCCAGCAAAAACGCGATTTAACCTGCGCCTCGGCCATAGTCGTCGACCAGACAAGCTCCAATTGGACGCGGACGATAACGCTGAACAAGGGCACGAGGGACGGCATCGCCATAAAGAACTGCGTTATAAACGAAGAGGGCTGCGTCGTGGGCACGGTCACGGACGTTGGCGTGAACTGGTGCACGGTGCTGACCTGCGTCGACACCGATTTTGAGATGGGCGCCCGAGTGTTCCGTACGCAGGAGGCCGCTGTCGCACAGGGCGATTTTAACCTCATGGGGCAAGACCAGTTGCGCCTTGAATACATCTCCGAAAACGGAGATATCATAAACGGCGATCTTGTGGTGTCCTCGGGGCTCGGCGGCTATTACCCGCCCGGGCTGGTCATCGGCTCCGTGACATCGGTCCAGACCGACGCGTCGGGAAGCGCCGACTATGCGGTCGTTTCTCCGGCCGTGGACTTCGATTCACTGACCGAGGTGTTCGTCATCACCGCGTTCGACGTGGTGGAATGACCGCAATCATTGCGAAAGGAGGCGGCTCGGCTTGACGCGAACCGACATTACGGCCAAGTGGGTCGTCTATTCCCTGCTTTTCATCGCCGCCGCCATAGTGCAGGAGCTTGTGCTCGATAACATTAAAGTATTCGGCGAGATGCCGTTTCTGCTTCCCGTAATAGTGGCCCTAGTCGCCGCGCGCGAGGGCAGCGTGCCCGGCACGATATTTGCCATCGTCTTCGGCATGGTATGCGAATTCGGCGGCTATGTGCCCATAGGCGGCATATACGTCATCTCGTTTACGGTGGCGGCGCTTATCGTTTCGCTCATAGCGCGGTTCTGGGTCTCTGGCGGAGTGTTCGGCGGCGTGGTATACGCCGGGATAGCCTTCGTCGTGGTTGACGCGTTTTTGGGCGGCTACATGATGATGTTCCACTCGGCCTCGTTTTCCGCCGTGGCGTCCGTCGGAGCGCGGGAGATGCTGGCGTCGATACTCGCAGTTTTCCCGCTTTACCCGCTCGTTTACCTTATACACACAAAATTCACCCGTTCGTGACGACAACACGACTTTCTGAAAGGAAGGCAGTCTTTGGAATCTAAGTCCATCAGAAACAGGCTCATATGCCTCGCGGCATTCCTGCTCGTCGTGCTGTGCGGGTACGTCTTCGTTTTGTTTAACGTACAGATAGTCCACGGCAGCGAATACCTTGAGCAGTCCATGCGCCAGATAGTCAAATCCACCAGTGTCGAGGCTGCTCGCGGAGTTATAACCGACAGGAACGGTAAGGTCATGGTCTCAAATTCCCTGACCTATACCCTTACATTCGACGCGTCGCTTCTCGGCGAGGACACCGACGAAAACGCCGCAATACTGCGGCTTATAAATCTATGCCAAAGCAACGGCGTCGCATATACCGATAACCTGCCGCTGTCAAAGACCGCACCATTCACATACACTACCGACATGACCACTGACATACAGCTTTCGCGCTTCAACAAATACCTGACGAACAAAGAGTGGAGCATGGACACGATGACGGCGCCGGAACTGTTCTCCGCGATGCGCGAAGCGTTTGACATCGACGCCTCATATTCGGATGCCGACGCCCGGAAGATAATGGCTGTGCGCTACGAACTGGCGCTTCGAAAGCTCGTAAGCATGTCGTCCTACGTTATGGCCTCGGGCATAGATTCAAGCTTCATAACGCTCGTCAAGGACGGTGACTACCTCGGCGCCGACATACAGACGAGCAATACGCGCCAGTATTTGACGAACGCGGCGGCGCATGTGCTCGGACGCGTTGGCGCAATAGACGAAGATCAGTACGCCGCGCTCAAGGACAGCGGGTATTCTATAAACGCCACCATAGGCAGGGACGGCGTTGAGTCCGCGTTTGAGGAATATCTGCATGGAACCGACGGAACGCGCATAATAAATACAAACAGCGAGGGCAAGGTCACAAGCGAGCTCTATTCCACCGAGCCAAAACCCGGTGACACCGTGGAACTGACGCTCGACCTCGACCTTCAGGAGACCGCGGAGAGCCTGCTCGCCCAGGAGATAGACTCCCTGACTGAAAAGGACGGCATATCCCGCGGCGGCGCGGTTGCCGTCGTTGATGTGAACACAGGCGGAGTCCTGGCCCTCGCGTCCTACCCCACGTACAGCCTAGCGACGTACAGCGAGGATTACAATACGCTCAAGGATGACCCCTCTTCCCCATTTCTGAACCGCGCGACGCAGGGACTGTACGCGCCCGGCTCGACCTTCAAGCCGCTGACCGCTATCGCCGCGCTGAGCGAGGGTAAGATATCGAGGACCGACCGCATATACGACACAGGCTGCTGGTATTATCCCAACGCGTCAACTGGCGACCACGCATACTGCTGGTACAGAGCCGGACACGGATATGTGAACGTGACGCAGGCCATAACCGTCTCATGCAACTACTTCTTCGCCGAGATGGGCTATCGGCTCGGGCTCGACAAGCTGAACGAATATGCCGCGGCTTTCGGGCTCGGCCAGAGCACCGGCATAGAAATAGGAGACAAATCCGGCCAGCTCGCCGAGGAGGAAGCGGGACAGGATCTCGCGCCCTGGGCGGCTTTCGGCCAGGCCAACTACCTGTTTACCCCGCTCCAGCTCGCAAACTATATAGCGACGCTCGTCAACGGTGGCACGCATTATAAATGTCATCTGCTTGAAAGCGTGAAGTCCTACGACAATACCCAGCTCATCAAGGAAGAGCCTGTCGAGGTCCTCAATACCATCGACATTGACCAGGCCGACCGCGAGGCTGTTATGGAGGGCATGCACAACCTAGTCAAGAGCGGGTCCATCTCCTCGGCGTTTTCCAGCTGCATAGTCGATGCGGGCGCGAAGACCGGATCCGTTCAGACAAACGACAAAGTAGCAAACGGCACCTTCGTCTGCTTCGCGCCATACGACGACCCGCAGATAGCGGTCGCCGTCGTTATCGAAAAGGCCGGCGCCGGCGCGTCCCTCGCTTCCACCGCCGTCGGCATCCTCAACCAGTATTTTGCAGAGGACGAGATAGGCACGACGATTATTGGCGAGAATCAGCTCATTCCGTAAAAATATGATTACCCGCCGTAATATATTTGGAATATATTACGGCGGGTATATTATCAAGAGGGAAAAATGTCAGATACGGTAATTTTTGACCCAAAAGACGAATATTACAAAAGTCCGTTCGGAGCTGTGGAGTTAAGGACAGAAGTCTCACTGCGCCTCAGGCTGCCGGAGGGGTTTTCGCGCGCGTCGCTTACCGGGTGGTATGATTTCGGTGAGAGACGGCTGGAACTGCCGATGGAGCGGAGCGGGGACACCTGCTCGCTGACGTTTGCTGCGTCGGGCGAGCCGGAACTGCTGTGGTACTCGTTTATACTTGAACGCGACGACGGAAGCCGTGCGTATTTTGGGCTCGACGGACTCAGGTACGACGCGAACGTGCGCTCGTTCCAGCTGACGATCTACGACGGGAGCGAAAAAACGCCGGAGTGGTTTGGCGGCGGAGTGACGTACCAGATATTCCCCGACAGATTCAAGCGCCTGTCAGTACCGGACGCCTCCGGAATGGTCGGCGACCGGTGGGTACACGAAAACTGGGACGACGGCCCGGCTTATATCCCGGAAAACGGAGAGATAACGAACCGCGACTTTTTCGGCGGCAGCATCGCGGGGATAATTTCAGAGCTTGACTATCTTGAATCGCTGTCGGTTACAATTATATACTTAAACCCCATTTTCGAATCGGCCAGCAACCACCGCTACGACACGGCCGATTACGGGAATATTGACCCGATGCTCGGAACGGAAGAGGATTTCCGCACGCTTTGCGCCGAGGCAAAAACGCGCGGAATGCGAGTCGTGCTCGACGGGGTTTTCAACCACACGGGCAGCAACAGCCGCTATTTCAACGCCCTCGGCTTTTATTCTGAGACAGGCGCGGCGCAGAGCTGCGACTCGAAATACTATCCCTGGTACCGGTTCACATACTGGCCGGACGAATACTCCTGCTGGTGGGGTGTCAGAACGCTTCCGCAGGTCAACGAGTCGGATAAGTCCTATAAGGATTACATTATATATAATGAAGATTCGATAGTCCGCCGCTGGCTGAGGGCCGGGGCGTCCGGTTGGAGGCTTGACGTGGCCGACGAGCTGCCGGACAGCTTTATCGCCGCGCTCCGCTCCGCCGCGGCTGAGGAAAAGGATGACGCGGTTATAATAGGCGAGGTATGGGAAGACGGAAGCAACAAGGTCGCCTACCACGAGCGAAAAAAATACCTTCTCGGCTCCGAGTGCCACGGCCTGATGAACTATCCTCTCCGCACTGCGATAATAAACTTTCTGTGCGGCGGCGCGGCGGAGAGCTTTATGGAAAACATGGAGACGATACGCGAGCACTATCCCCATCCCGCGTTTTACAGTGCGATGAATATACTCGGCACCCACGACACCCCGCGCATACTGACTCTGCTCGGCCAGAGCGCCGACCTCGGCGGCACGACCCGCGCGTTCCGCGCGGCCTGGCGGCTTAGCGAGTCGGAGCGTGAGACCGGAAAACGCCGCCTGCGCCTGGCTGCGATCCTGCTTTACGCATTCCCCGGCTCGCCCGCGATATTTTACGGCGACGAGGCCGGACAGGAGGGCTGCGAGGATCCGTTCAACAGAGGGACGTATCCCTGGGGACGCGAGGACGCGGAGCTGCGCTTCCTGTACAAAGCTCTCGGCCGCGCCCGGACAGAGAGGGAGTGCCTTCGCCGCGGCGATATAAAGTATCTTCGCGCGGAAGGGCCGCTTCTGATATTTTCCCGCAGCTTCGGCGGGAAGACCGCAATCGCGGCCGTGAACGCCGGAACGGTCCCACTGCCCTGCCGCGTGCCGTGGAAGGGATCTCTCGCGACCGACGCGGTCACGCTGGAGAGCTTCCTGACGGAAAACGGAGAGGCGTCTTTCACGCTTTGCCCCACGGACGGGGTGCTGCTGATATGACCCGTGGCGCGGGGGG
>JAYFRC010000025.1:0-2679 GCA_034926415.1 Oscillospiraceae bacterium | reverse complement strand
CCTTTTTAAGCCTTGACGCCATCTTTGCCAGAGGCGCGCCGAAGGCGTAGGTGAACGAGAACGATGACGACGCCGTAAGTATAGCCGACCAGCACCAGAAGAAATCATCCGGTCTGTTTTGGCCGAACGACGCGAGAAAGGCGAATACTATTCCCGCGGCGAGCACTATCGGCAGCAGCAAATCGTACCACGCTCTGCTCTGACTGTCTCGTTCCGAAAGCCGGACAAACCCGTCGGTCCGGCATGTCTGCTTGCGTATGCCTCCGCCTATACCGCAGACGACATAAGGGTCTTTGCCGTATGAAAGCATATGGCACGAATCGCGCAGCCCGCGCAGCCTGAGCATCTCGCCGCGCATCGTCATCGTAAGCGCGACGACGGTTATCGGTGCGAAAGGCATATTCGAGCATCTGTCGGGCAGAAAATACGCCGAAGCGCAGTCCGCCATGGCGACAAGACACGACAGTGATATTAGAAACTCGGGAGCAACGCGCTTTTCGCGCAGCGCGCCGAATCCCCGGGCAAACACGGACGAGCCGACGACGCAGGCGATGAGGGTCAGCGCGAGCAGCAGCAGCGACAGCATGGGCGACGTTAGTTCCGGTATATACGCGAACCATCCCTCGTAATCCGCGACCGTGGCCGCGGTCATAATGAGCGACAGCAGGTACATGGTGCCCATACGCTTTTTTATCCGAGCGAACCCTGAGTGCGCCTCGCGGGTGACCTCCTCGGCGTCACGCTCCGGTTCCTGTTCCCATTTCTCTTTTGCTTCCGGCTTTTCGGCGGGCGGCGGGGGATTAAAGAACGGCTCGGTATCTTCTATTTTTTTTCTGCTGAACAGCCCGCGCCGCGTGAGGGGCTGAGCCTCCTCGCGCCGTTTTTCCTCCTGTTCCATGACGGAGTCGACAACGCCCGCGACCATGTTCTCGACGCTCACGCGCTTTTCCGGCTTTTCGGCAGGCACGCTTCCCTCCGAGGCGTCCTCGCCTACGGTGCTTTCCGCCGGAGAGCCATTGTCTTCAGTGCTTTTCGCCGGAACGTCCTTGCCGCCGGCGCGTTCAGCCGCCGTATTTTTGCCGCTGTCGACGACGGCTTCCGCTGACTCGTCCGCTTTTGGCACGGAAGACGGAGCTTCGCCGCCCGGACCTGGGTTCACGTCCGCGCCGGTGTATTCGACGCGGACGGCCGGCTCGGGGCTGTAGCCCTCGTTGTGCCACGGCCCGTCATCCTTAGGGAGAGAGCTTTCGTCGACGGCGCTGGCGCCCTTCCCCCACTCGGCGAGTATCTCGTCGACCGTCATATCGCCGTTGTTCTCGGGAAGCTCTATTCCGTCGAGGAACTCTTTCGGGTCGAAATCTTCTTTTTTAAGGAATCTGTCGATATCCATCTCTTTTTTTTCCATAATCCCCCACCCGAAAAATTTGCTTTTGCTGTCAGTCGCGGCTCATCCGCTGGCGCACGGCCTCGTAAAGCAGCACGGCTGCTGCCGCCGACGCGTTGAGAGAATCGATGTGCCCCTTCATCGGTATTCCGACGAGAAAATCGCAGTTCTCCGCGACAAGACGGCTCATTCCTTCGCCCTCATTTCCGATGACTACTGCTGCCGCGCCCTTGAAATCTGCGTCGTAGAGCTCCGTAGTGCCGTTCGCCGTGGCTCCGAATATCCACACGCCCTGTTTTTGAAGGTCCTTGATAAGGCTCGGTATGTTCGGCACCCGCGCGACCGGCATATAGGACACCGCACCTGCCGAGGTCTTTGCGACGACGGCGGTAAGCCCCGCGCTTCGGCGCTTCGGTATGATTACGCCGTGCGCTCCGGCGCACTCTGCAGTGCGGATGACCGCGCCGAGGTTCTGCGGGTCGGTTATCTCGTCGCACACGACGATGAGAGGAGCCTCACCCCTGTCAGCGGCGTTTTTGAAAATGTCGGAGACCTGCGCGTACTCGCGCGCCGCGGCCACGGCGATGACTCCCTGATGCGCGCCTGTGCGGCTCATCGCGTCGAGCTTGTGCCGGTCCGCGTCGACGACTACGGTTCCGGCTGCGCGCGCGGTGGAAGCGATGTGCCCCAGCGTTCTGTCGGAGTCCCCCTTGAGGATGTATATTTTGTCTATGGCTGTCCCGGCGCGCAGAGCTTCGTTTACGGCGTTGCGTCCCTCAATGATGCCGTCGCTTTCCGCCATCTCGCCGCGCGGTGCCGTATTTTCCTTTGTCATATTTGTCATATAAATGTCCTCCGTTTGACCGCGGCTTAAAAGCCGTCGGATATGCCATAAATAGTCAATATATTATACCATGAATTTGGAAAAATTCATGGTATAAGTGTCATTGCCGCCGGTTGCCCCGCAAGGGGCGAGGCGGACGCGACAGGGATGGCGGCCGGACTCCCGCCTGCGGCGTAACCGTCCGGCATGCCGTATAATAGCCGCTTAGCGGCTATTATACCACAAACGCGGGCGGGGCGCGAGGATTTTGCGCCTTTTCTCCTCAGCCCCGTTCCCCCATGGCCTCCTCCAGCTTTTTGAGGGCCTTTTTCTCGATGCGGGAAACATAGGAGCGACTAATACCGCACTGGGCGGCGATCTCCCGCTGGGTGAGGGGATGGCCGCCGTTCAGGCCATAGCGGAGGGTGATGATCAGATTTTCCCGCCCGGTGAGCCGGTCGGCCACGCAGCG
>JAYFRC010000104.1:0-18980 GCA_034926415.1 Oscillospiraceae bacterium | reverse complement strand
CAAGGGTTTCCGGGTAATTACCCGGAAACCCTTTATTCTTTTATATCCGTTCATCAGTTGCAGCGAGCCATCCGCTGTGACGACGCTCACTTCGATTCCTTACCATACTTGATGACGTTGACGTCGGTCACCATGACCATCCCTTCGTTTACCATGCCGGAAATAGTCGGGATAACTTTTTGAATCTGATCCGCAGTGTCCACTGCCTCGATGATGATCGGCAGGCTGGAGCTCAGGTCAAGGATCCGTCCGGTACGGATCGCTTTTCCCTTTCCATAGCCCTCGATGGCACGGGTCACCGTCACGCCGGCGATCCCCAATTCTTTCAGCTTGTAGACAACTGCGGTGTATAGATTGTGACCTCCATATCTGGCGTCTTCTCCAATGTAGATTTTCAAAAGCTGGCATGAATCTTCCGGTTTCATAAAGCGTACCCTCCATTTTAGAATTGAACGATTGTTTTCCCGATCGCGTACCCGCATACATATCCGATGATTCCTAGCAAAAGTGTGCTGAGAATGTAGATAAAAGCGTTTAGCTTATCGCTTTCTTGAAATAGATTAAAGCCCTCATACATGAAGGTGGAGAAAGTCGTGAACGCGCCGCAGAAGCCGTCGCCAAGCAGAAGGTAACCGCGGTTTCCCGTGTCGATGCTCGTCAGAATACCGAGTAGCAGCGCGCCCGAGATATTGATTATAAACGTTCCGATCGGGAATGATGTATTGACTTTTTGTGAAATTGCCTTACCCAGCTGAAACCTGCATACGCCGCCAAACACTCCGCCGACGCCTACTAAAACAAGATTCAATCAATCCACATCGCTTTCTTTTTCTGTAAGTTTATCGAGCTTTTTTCGCTTCTCGGCCAGCTTTGAGCCTATTTTGCGGGCAAGTACGACTCCAAAGTACGCAGACGCGAGTCCGAGCATGACACTAACGGTCATATAGGAAATTGCCGAAAAGTAACAGCCGTCCTGCAATAGCCCGACAGTTTCCTTGCACAGTGTGGAAAAGGTAGTGAATGCACCCAGCAGTCCCGTGGTCAGTCCGAGTCTTACATCGGAGTCAAAGGTCCATACTTCGTAAGCAATGGTTAAGATAAAAGCGATTAGAAGTGCGCCGAGAATATTGATTAACAATGTGTTGAGCGGAACGTTTTCGTGATAATTGTAAATTTGGACGCCTTTCGCCAGGTATCTCAGCACAGCCCCCGCAAAGCTGCCGCATCCAATGAATATATATTTGCGCATAAAATAATATCCTTGTAATCAAGTATTTTTCTTTATATCAGGCCGTGCGAAGTTCGCGCTTGGTCAATGCTTTGAAAGATATTTAAGTAATCCCTCCAATGCAAAAATAAGCTGACAACTCCTGCCTCAAGCAGAAGTCATCAGCCTAACAGCGGTTTCGGCATAGCCGTGGGAGAACTTCTTTCCCATACTAATAATTATATCATAGCCTTAACGGCCTTTCAATATAAACTCCGCAAAACGGTTCCGCTCTTTTTTATCCGTTTATCAGCTTTACCGGGACGATTACGCGGGTGACATTGCGCGACTCATCAAGGCGTACCGAGCCGTCCGACTCGATTTCCAGATAGATTTCCTGCGGATAACCCGTCGGGACATACCCGTTTTCGTTTATGTATTGGCCCAGAGCCGCGTAAGCCTTCCACAAATCGTAATAACCGCCCCTGTAATTGAGCGCCAGCGCTCTGCCGGCGGGATAACGCACCGCTTCAGGCGGCGCGCTTTTTTTGCCTACAGGCAGACACGCTGTGACGGTGAAACCCGTTACGGGGAATTTACCCTCGAGCAGCCCGTTATCCGGGTACTCGCAGAATTCCGGCCAGGCGCGGCTTATCGGTACGCCGCTGTGGATCAGTTCGTCATAAAACTATCCGATTGCACGTAGCGCATGTGCTCCATCTCTGGCCTTAATCGTCCGGCAGAGGCACAGGCGCTCCGGCAGCTCGATCTCACTCACCGTCAGATCGCCGGGTTTGATGCCGCGGATTTGCAGATTCTCGATAGCCCGGCTGAGCATATCGCGCCGTTCCGTAAGCTCTGCGATCTTTTTCTCCGCATGCTTTCCGCCGTCCAGATAGTCCTTGATCTCCGAGAGGGACAGCCCTGCAGCTTTAAGCCCCAAAATCGTGCGGAGCCGGAGCAGATTTTCCCGGCAGTAATAGCGGTATCCGGATTCCGGGTCGACCTGCGCCGGGCTTATCAGCGCCTTTGTTTCATAAAACCGAAGCGTATCGATGCTCACGCCGCAGACGGCGGCGATCTCCCCGATGGAAAATAGCCTCTCCGGTTTCGGCATTATTTTTGGCTCCTTTCTCAATATAATGGAATTTATTGTCAGAAAAACACGAATTGTCCTTGACTCTAGAGTTAACTCAAGGCGTATGCTCATAATAACATGAAGTGCCTGCAAGGGCAAGCTGCGGATTTCCGGAGAAGCCGGAGAAAGAGGGGCGGATATGAGCTTATACAGCCACTGTAAAAAGTATGGAAAGGAATACCTGCTCCGCGAATGGGACGCGGAGAAAAACGCGCCGCTTTCGCCCAAGAGCGTTGCCCGCACCAGTACGGAAAAGGTCTGGTGGAAATGTGAAAAGGGCCACTCCTGGCAGACGCAGATAGCCTCCTGCGCAAAGGGAAACTCGGGTTGTCCCATATGCCTGCGGGAGAAGATCGACGCGCGGATGGAAAGGCACCGCGCGGCTGAAGCGGAAAAAAGAAAAATCGTAATATTGAATCGGATAATAAGGGGGAGAATAAAAAGTGAGAAAGAGAGTTTTAAGTATCCTGCTGGCCGTGTGCCTTGCGCTTGCCCTTCTGCCGGCAACGGCGCTGGCGGCAGTAAGCTGTGCGCTCTATGTCGGCAATACGCTTGTATACGAATATTCGAACGTTATAACGGGCAGCTATATTTCAGGGACGACCTATTACTGGAAAGAGGCGGAAAGCGGTGATTACGCTTACGCCGAAACAGGCAGCGCAAGTGATTATCTATTCTCCGTGAGCTTTGACCAGGACAGCTATAGCTTCACGCTGACGCTCAACGGGGTGGATATTTCGAGTTTTATCCAGGACAATGATGATCTTCTCAGTATGCCTATGGCATTCTTGCCATAGGAAAACTGAATATCGTGTTGGCAGACGGCACGGCGAACAGTGTTGACATATCTTCAAGCACCGCCACTGACAGTTACGGAGTCAATTGCTGCGATGATATAACCATAAGCGGAGGCGGCTCGCTTTCCGTTTCCGGCGGTTAATACGGCATATATGATGACAACTCCAGCGCCATCGGCATTACCAGTGGCAGCGTCACGGCGAGTGGAAACACACAGGCACTTTTTACCGACGGCTCCGTATCTGCGGCCGCCAGTCCCTACAAATACAGAACAAACACAAGCTCCTCGGCGCCGGAGACGGGCTATACACTGTCCTCAGTTACTGCGTTCAACAACAGCTCTGATACTTACAAATACGTCGAAATCATCTCCTGTCCGGATGTCTATGTCGGAAATGTAAAGGTCTCCGGCATTACAAGCGGAAACACCTCCTACTGGCTCAACAACAGCGGCAGCATCACTGATTCCGGTGCGACCGCCGACAATTATAACGTCAAATACAACGAGTCCGCTCAGACGCTGACGCTTAACGGGGCGCAGATTACGAGTTATTATTCTTACGGCTCTAGCCCTGATGCTACCTGCTATGGCATTTATGCCGCCGCGTTCCTGGACATTGTGCTGGCAGACGATACCGAAAACACCATAGATTCGGTTTTCGACTCCTTCGGTTACGGTGTTTCGAGCGGCAGCAGTCTGACCATAAGCGGAGGTGGCTCCCTGACGATTTCAGACTCCACTGCATCGTGTATCTGGGCGGAACGCGATGTAAAAATTTCCGGCGGCACCGTGTCTGCCGCAGCCGGCGCCGATTCTATGGGCGGCGACGGGACAGGCATCGCAGCAAGATATAATGTTATGATCACCGGAGGTAACGTGACTGCCACAGGCGGCGAAGGCGAATCGACCGGCGGGAAAGGCATCTATGCCGGGGATGATCTTCTGATTTCCGGAGGCACCGTGTCTGCTGTGGCCACCGGCGACGCTGACGGCATTTATGTGGCAAACAATGCCGCAATCACCGGCGGCACCGTGTCTACTACAGCAGACAGTGGGAATGGCATCTGCGTGGAATGCAATGTTCAAATTTCCGGCGGAATACTGACAGCGGCCGGCGGCGCATCAGCGTTAATCTATAGCCATGGCGTGACAACAGGAACACTTACGCTTCCCGCGTCATACGGATACAAATCGAACACCGAGGCAAGCGACCCGGGCGGGAGCTATACCTACGGGACATATATCTATTCGGAAAACGACAAATACCTTAAAATCGCCACCTGTGCAGCTCCCGACGTCTATGTTCCGAGCCGCACCATCACCGTTACGGAGACGAGCAGCCATTTGTTTGACGGCGCGCAGGGAGCGGTTCGGGCCGAGGCCAACATGACGAGCGCGTTTTCAAATTCCATTGAGGTCAGGGTTACGGATACGGACGAAGCGGCTTCCGAGTTCGGCCTCAGTGCGGGGAATACAGTCTATCCCTTCGACATTTCCCTGTATATCAAGGGAACGAATACCAAAACGGAACCTGCGTCCGGCTACGCCGTGAGGATTTCGCTGCCTGTGTCCGATGATCTGTTGGATGTAAAAGAGCAGCTTTCCATCGCGCACAAAGCCGACGACGGAACGGTTACGACGCTTTCCTCCAGTCTCAAGCAGATTGACGGCGTGTGGTATCTGGTATTTGAATCCACGGATTTTTCGCCCTACGCTCTTATCGTAAATGACATCGGTACTTACAATGAAACGTCGGGCCTGCCTTACTATATTGACTCCGACGGAAATATCTTTATCGGCTTCGCGGCGAGGGGTAAATACATAGCGCCTTACGGCGTAACGGTACGCGTCAAAGAAAATGCGAAAAACTTTACAGATACTGGCTCGCATTGGGCAAAGGAGTACATCGGGTTTGTAACCGAACGCGAGATATTCCTTGGTACGGGAAGCGGCGCCTTCACACCTGATTCCGGCATGACGCGCGCGATGTTCGCGGCGGTCATCGGGCGGCTTTACGAACGCAGCTACGGCGAAATCGAAGCTGTGAGCACTCACGCCTTTACTGATTGCGACTACGATGACTATTATGGAAAATATGTGGACTGGGCCGCGGGAAATGGTATTATCGGCGGCTATGGAAACGGCAAATTCGGCCCGGGTGATTTAGTTACCCGCGAGCAGATGGCGGCAATCCTGTACCGCTTCGCAAATTTCCTCGGCGTTATGCCAAGCGATATGGATACCGAGCTGAGCTATCCCGATGCCGGCAGCATTTCAAGTTATGCGGCGAGCGCGGCCCTGTACTGCCAGAGCACCGGCATCATCACGGGCCGCGGCGGCGGAAACTTTGTCCCGCGGGGCACGGCCACAAGAGCCGAGGTCGCAACGATCATCCAGCGTTTTGTTGAATCGGTTCTGGCGTAAAGCTCAAACCAACAAAATCCAAACCTTAATAACATAACGCCTGCCGTCAGCGTTACTCGCGCACAGGCCGCGACGATTCTCCAGCGCTTCTGCCAGAACGTGGCGATGTGAACGGAAATCCATCGCCGGGACGAATTGTCCTGATGAAATAAACACGAAGGGCGGCTGAAATTTCTCAGCCGCCCTTTATTAATGCCGTCAGCAATGACGCAAGTACAAAGCTGCCCTGAACAGGCATATAGTATTCCATCGGAGCATAGCGCAGCCCGTTCGATTTCCCGTACGGTCATTTGTTAGGTTCCTTCTTAAGCGTTATATAGCTTCCGGTCCCTGGTTGCTAGTTTTCATATACTCATTCAATTGATCAACCAACTTGCCCACATGAATTCCATCTACAAATGAATGATGTGCCTGTATGGATACCGGCATATAAATTCTGCCGCCGCACTCATGATATTTTCCCCAATCAAATAATGGTGTTGCATTATCCTTTTTACCAGAATTTGTGTGTGATATATGCAGATAATTGATCCAGGGCATTGGTGAACATTGAAACACATCGGTTCCCAAAGGCCCGGCAAAATAATCCGATTGCTCTTTTGCAATATTTAGAGCAAGCGGTGCATATTCATCAAGAAAATCCATCATTGGAACATTGACCACCTTAAATAATTCTGTTTCCTGATTTAAATATGTAAAAGCGGTATCAATTTTATCATAAAGAACAACTTTTCCATCTAGAAATCGATATCTGAATTCTTCAATTTCATTGGCGCATTTACAAATTGCATATACCATTGATATTGTAAATGAATATCCTTTTTTTCTGACCATCTGCAGGAAATTGGTTACGTCTAATTCAAAGGTCACACAAAACGCCGGTTCCACACTATTTCTGAAAACCATACAGTGCATGGCTCTTTTCCAGTTTTTCTCGTCAATAATTGTATACTTGTTTTCCACTTAAATATCTCCTTCATGCAATCCATTTGTATGACTTTTAATTGTCTGTTTGAATAACGGATTCTGCATCAGCTGCGGCATTTTTGTTTTTTCACATACCAGCCGAACAATCTGGTCTAAGTTGGCTTCCGGATTTTCTTTTTGTGCAGTTTTCACTTCAATATCCAGCAGGTTCACAATGCTTTCTGCTTCCTGAATTTTCTCACGCATCTCTTTGCTAGAATACGTTTTATCCCAGGCGGGATAAAACGCATCGATTGCGGATAATTTTGATAATTTTTCAAGGCTCTCAAGTGTATTTTCTTTATTTATATAAATAGGGATATCTCCCTTTACCGGCACCGAATCGCCAATAAATGCAGAATTACCGATTATATAAGATATTTCATCCGCGGAATGACCCGGTGTGCCCAACACATGTACTGAGAAATCCTCATTCAGTGCAATACGGTCTCCGTCTGCAACCACTCTGTTCACCAGTGAAGACTTGCCTGCCAATTTATCGAAATTTGGTATCGGTCTTTCGCAAAACTGTAAATCAATATCTTCAATCCAGCGTTTTTCTCCTTTACTGGCATAAATGTCACAGTTTGCTTTTTCCTGAAAGTAGGCTGCTGTTCCAATGTGATCCGGATGGGCATGGGTCAGGAAAATTCCTCTGATCTCTGCGGGACTTCTTCCGATAGATCTTAAATAATTTTCGATTATTGTTTCGCTCCCATACACTCCGGAATCAATTAAGTAGCAATAATTACCTTCTATGATATATACAAATACATATCTCTTAATCTTATCGGTCACACTAAAATCAATTTTTATTTGATGTATTTTCATCTTTGTTATAACCTTCAAATCCCGGCACAATGATTGCCCTGCTGTCAACACTGTTTACCCGTTTCATCATTATTGCCTTATATTCTTCCGAAGCAAAGCAACGGTCCAATGCTTCTTTTGTTGGAAATTCGATTACGATGATACGCTGCGGGCACCTTTTCTCATTCAGACTTGTGACGTCATTTGTACGGACAAGGTATTTTCCTCCAAATGCCTCCACGATAGGCCTTACTTCAGTAATATATTCATCGTATTCCTTATTCTCCGTCCCCTGAATGTAAGTATCAATAATAAAGTAATATGGCATATAGCATCCGCTCCCTAACAATTTATTTCACTCCATAAATTTTCGTATGTCGAGCAATTTCAGTTATAGTAAAACTTTCGTTTCAATTTTTATCCGAAAGACAGGTGGTTCCGTTTTGCACATCCTGCTGTAATATTTTCAAAGCTAATTTCGGCTGTTCAAAAAGCGGGCTGTGAGCAGAATTTTCAAAGGTATAAAAGCCCTTCACCGGTGCTTTTACCTGCTCATAATATTCTTTCTGCATTGCGTAGCAGCAGGTCAGATCGTGTTTGCCTGCCAGAAAGTAGACGGGAATTTCAAGTTCGGGGACACTTTCCGCCGCTACAAATTCCATGCGATCATACGCCACCTGTGTCTGCTGCACAAAGGCCTTTCCCTGCCAGATACGGATGCGCTCCGCCTGTGTATAGTCTGTGCAGCGAAGGGTAGGGAAGAAGATTCCGGTGATAACGGATTTCATCGCCGCCGTCGTGCCGCCGCCCAGTTCGTGCATGGCTGTGTCCCGTTCCGGCGCGGCAAACCAGCGACGCAGCCATGCGGTATCCGCTGTGTCAGTTTGATAGTTCTCAAGCTTTTGAACCATTTTCTGGTTGCCGCGCGCAGCATATTCCGCTTTCATGGTGTTATAAGCCAGCAGTTCGGACTGCGGCTGGTCGGAAATCTGGCTCATGGCAATGTAGGCACAGTATTTATCCGGCGCGGCCTGCGCGGCCAGCAGGCCAATGTAAGTACCAAAGGAATGTCCCAGCAGATAAATTTTTTCATGACCAAAACGCTCCCGCAGATAGTCCGTCACAGCAATGGCATCCTGTACGAACTGTACGGTGGTGCAGTCCTCAGCATTGCAGTCGGGCGAATAGGAAAGGCCGGTTCCACGGTAGTCCCAATAGCAAACGGTAAAGTCATCCTCCAATCCAGTGTCAATTTCCTTGGCCAAAAAGTAGTCTGGAACGCCAGGCCCTCCGGTTAAAAACAGCAGTATTGGATTTGTTGTGTCTTTTCCTTTCAGAAACATCCCCTGCTGAGAACCGTTTATATCGACCCATATTTTTTCTGAAATGCTTCCGGCAACCGGCGCGCCTGTTTCGTCACAATACGGCTCTGGATTTTCCTTGCCAGACGGGAAAACAATAAAAATGGCCAGTCCAAAGCCCAAGACGGCTAAAAGAAAGGGAATCCACATTTTCTTTTTCTTCTTTCTGTCCATACTCACCACTCATATTCACTGCACAACTGAATGAAGCATGCTGTCATCCGCACTATCTTTTTTCAGCAGCGGAAACAGCAAACGTCCGTGGAAAAGCGCACTCAAAATCATAAAGACATCTGCGAACACGAGGAACAAAAAAGAGGGAAGCATTACACGCGTAAAGCGGTCTGCTGCGGTGGCCCCCTTTTTTATGTTTGATGCCAGGCGCGCTATGAGGACAAGCATGCCGCTGTTCAGAAAAAGATAAATTAGCAGATTTTCTGCAAACGAGCGCAAAAGTCCCGTTGGCGCGGTTCCGGTATGTATGAAACTATAAAGTGCGCATAGCGCAAACCCAAGGAAGACAAACGGGTAAACCATAGAAAGAGCATGCAGCATCATACCGCCGCCGATACCAATTCCACCGCCCCATATGACGCCTGCGTGTTCGCACCAGCATTGGTACATCTTAAGGTGTATGGCGTTTTGCCGTCCTTCGATAAAACCGTTATTAGAAATAACATACAATCGAAAGCGGAGGTTCCGATTCCGACAATATTGTTCGGTTTCCTCCAAAAATTCCTGCACATGGGACGGTATTCCATCCACATAAAGCGGTACACAGAGAAGGACTGCATCTATATCGGATAGTTGCTTCCGCGCATTGGCATAGTCACCCTTCCCGTGCAGAGGCGATGATACAACGCGGCATCCGGAAAGCATCGGGCGGGCAACAGCCGCAAGAAACCCGGAGGCGCTTCCTTTTCGCTTTGGGCTGCCGTTCAAAATCAGAACTTTCATATCGGATACTCCGTGAGGGAAAATACGTCCGAAAAAAAGTCAAGCCGCGTTTCCTTCATTCCCCAATTGACGCCGTTGCTCTGTGTAAACTCTTTCGCAATAATCTTTTCACTGTCGCTGCCTGCACCGTAAAAGCATACCCGCAGATTTTGCTCATGGCGGTATCGTTTAATGTGGTGCATGGCTCCGCCGCGGTAGGTGAACAGTGGAAGCGAGATGCTGATGCTGCGGTCAAGAATCCGTTTAATTGGTGTGCTGTACCCGCCGTAGGTGAGCTTGCTGATGAGGACCAATTCATCACAGCGCCCCAGTACAGAGCTGATATGCCGCAGGGAATCCTTCATGTCACAGTATCCAGAATTTTTAAGCCAGCATTTGAAGCATCCCAGACAGGACGCGTAGGCTCCATCGGCGTTGATTGCTGTGGTGTCGTTTCCAATTTTCATTCGTTGAAATTGTTCTTCGGATAAGTCGTGTATAAGCACTTTCATTGCCGGCTCCTCCTTGGAAATTGAGGCTGCAAAACATTATTTTCGGGTCGTTTAGCTAAAAGAAGAGCGCACAATTTTCGCAAAATCATGCTTATCATAGAATGCTGAAATTTACAGCATTGCTAACGCTTCCTCAAAGCCAAGACAATTTGCATATCTTCTATTCCAGATTTTTTCGTTATAATATTTGTAGGATTGCTCTGCTGTCATGAAGTCGTTGCTCACAGTGGTGTTACAAAGCGCAGGAACGATCATTTGATAGCCATGCTCAAAACCACACTTGACGCTTGCGTCAATGCAATATTCGGTTTGCAACCCAACTAACATAATTTGAGTTTCATCTTTTTCGTTCAAATAATCTATTAAACCCGTATTTCTAAATGCACTATTAAAATGCTTGTCAAATATTCTTTCATTGCTCTGGGGAGAAAATCGGCTATATATTTCAAAGCCCTTTGCGCCATTTGTTAATTCGGCGCCATCATCATGCCGTACATAAATTACTTCAACACCTCTTTGCCTTGCTGATACAATCAACTTCGCAACATGATCCACGAAGTAGTCAAATGCATATAATTCTTCCGTCATGATCATTTCTTGAGTATCTACTACCAATAAAACCATTTCATGCTTCAACACCTTCCATATATTAAGAATTCCCGCACCTAATTCAAAGGGATACCAAATAGTCGATCTGCAAGTCATAACGTTGTGCTTTCCTTTACCGGGCCATGCGGTACGGTCAGGGAAAAACGTTGGCAGGGATAGTTAAACACGGTCAGTTTCTCGCCGGGGACAAAGCCCAGCGCCGCATAAAAGCTGCGTGCAGCTTCGCCTGTGGGATCACCTTCCCGATAGGTGATGATGGAAAGCTCCGTCCCTACCGGGAACTGCGCCGCCGCCGTTTCCACGAGTTTTGCCGCCAGTCCGCGGCGGCGATATTCCGGAGAAACGGCAAGAAAATCCAGCTCCCGCCGTTCTCTGGAGAAAAGCAGCACAGCCGGAATTTTGTTCTGATCGCGGAATGCCCATGTCTCGCTCTGCTCAATGCGCCGGGCTAACTGCGCTTCATAGTCCGCTTCGTCCAGTCCGGGGAAATTGTTCTTTACTGTGCGGATAAGCTCCATCCAGCCGGGGATATCCTCGGCAACCGCCGGGTATGGAATTCGCAATTCCTGATCGCCTGCGGGCATCCCCATCAGGAGGCTGACGCCTTTTTTCACCTCTGCGCGGTCGTTGACATAAGCGTCGCTGTCCTCGTGCAGAATGTAACTTCCTATGCCGTAGGTTAAATACAGCGCTGCCACATTTGGCGCGAGGGCGGGCGCGACACCGTAATAAGCGCTTTGAATTTCAACCACCTGCCGCAAATACGGCTCTATGATGTTGAGCGTATGCTCACGGATGGCCCAGCGCACGGTGCGGTGCAGCTTATCAGCATACTGTACCCGGAACTTTGCTGTTTCCCGCTCCATGTACTCAAAAAAATCCTGCATCACCCGGCAGGGGTTTCGTCGCCCGCGCGCAACAATCGCGGTAAAGTCAGCCTCATAGTGCGCAAAGAACCGGTCGAGCACCTTATCAAAAACATGATCCTTGCTGTCAAAATAGTAATAGAACAGGCCGATTTCACCGCCTGCTCGCTTCATGATAGATCGCACAGAGGTTCCGTCAAATCCCTTTTCAAAAAAGCACTCGTATGCCGCATTGACAATATCTTCGTACTTTCCGCCATCCGTAGCCGCTTTTCTTGTCATTTTAGTCCGCCTTTCATGCAGCTGAATATTGCTCAGCAAGCATTATAGCACATCTCCGGCAAACTGCAATTCTTTTGCTGAATATTGCTCAGCGATTTTTAATTCTTTTATCTCCATGAGTTGAGCGGAAGGCAGATTTGCATCATTTCATGTTAAACATCATAGCGGCAAGGCGCACTTGCACCGCCGCTCATTATTCCTCCCCAGAGACACAACTGTTCGGTGTGCCCCTCTGTGCGGCAGCGCATCCTTGAAGTGCTAAAAATACGCGAGCAGGCAAAGAGCACCGCTTCCGGGACTCTTTGCCTGCTCGCATAAAATTGGCAGGCCGGTTATCTTTTCATCAGAGATATGACACTTTCAAATTGATCCTGCGGAAGAAGGCGGAAGTGGCAGGCAGGCAACCAACTCAAACTGATTTTCATGGATTGAAGTTTCCAGCGTACCGCCATAGCGTGTGGCGATCTCCTGCATCCCGCGGATTCCAAACCCATGCTCATTGGTGTTGAACTTGCTCGTGATGAGGATTCTGCCCTCTGTAATCGGTGTGTCACGAAAACTGTTTTTTACACGCAGCATCAGCATACCCCGATCCGCCCGCGCCCGCACGGTAATTTTCTTGTCCTGTGCGTTCTTCCCGGCCTCAGTGGCGTTATCCAGCGCATTGCCAAGAAGTGCGCAGAGGTCGGTATCTGCTATGGAAAGTTCTTTGGGCAGTGTCACAAGAACATCCGGCAACAGGCCGGAGCGTTCCATCTCCTCCAGCTTACAGCTAAACACTACATTGGCCAGTTCGTTTTCGCAGATGTGCTTGGCACCGTGCAGCGCCGGGGAGGCGGTCAGCTCCGCCAGATACTTCTGCGCTTTTTCCGTTTCGCCCTGTGCCAGCAAGCCCTGTACCGCGCCGAGGTGATTGCGCAGGTCGTGGCGCAGTATCCGAACCTGTGTTTGCCCGCTCTGCAAGCCATCATAGTAAAGAGCTCTCATTTGGGCGAGTTTTGCAGTCTGCTCAAGCGCCTCGTGCCGCGATAAGACCGCCAGCGCTAAAAGCAACGCCAGCGCCGAAAGAAACACGAACGGCAACATGGTATAGGCAATCCGGTATTGCCCCAAATCCATCTGCTCACGTCCA
Source organism: Oscillospiraceae bacterium (assembly GCA_034926415.1). Classification (GTDB taxonomy): domain Bacteria; phylum Bacillota; class Clostridia; order Oscillospirales; family Oscillospiraceae; genus JAYFRC01. The sequence goes on along the minus strand of JAYFRC010000104.1, from coordinate 5,938 downwards.
AAGCTGTTCCACAGTGAAAAGGACAGTACCATAATGAGCGGCGCGAGACTTAAAAGTGCGCATAGCCCCCACAGTCGGCCTGACAGCTCTATTGCTTTTTCGTTGGGATTCAGCTTACGTGCCAGCAGGTATACAAAAACCGCCGCCAACGCTTTCACGACGGAGTTGATAGACTCTGACCAATCCCATACGCCCGAGGGAAGAAAGTTAAACGCTGTATCAAGAATCATTCCCGTCCCGGACAGAAACAGGTAAAACACGGTGCTGACCACCATTCGGGCGGCCCAGGTTCCCTGATAGCACAATAAAGAAAGGCCTATAAACGCCAACAGGAAAAACAGCAGATTTTCGTCCCCAATCCACATGGGCCCCACCAGTCCTGCCCAAAACAGCATCAGCCGAACGAAATAGGCGAGCTTTCCGGGCTTCACAGCCAAAAAGCGCCGGGAGGTGCGTTCCCAAAACCAAGCCCCCACCAACGAAGCGGGGTATTTTAAAACGGTAAAAATCAGAAAAAGAACATGCCACACCGTACTTACCTCATTTCAGCATGGCGCGAGTCAGCGCCAGCAGCGCGCCGGATTGACAGGAGCGGCTGATGGGCAGTACCGCTCCGCTGTTGAGCGTCACCTCGCCGCCGCAAACCTGTGTCACCGCCGCCGCGTTGACTAAATACCGCTGGTGGATGCGGACAAAATTTTCGTCGGCAAGCTCCTGTGCCACTTCATCCAGCTTGCCATAAAAGGTATAGGTTCGCTCGTCGGTTATGCATTGAATTTGCCGCTTGTCCGATGCAAAATAACGAATCTTCACTTTGGTGATTCGGTAAAAGCTGTCGCCATTGTGACAGACATATACTCCATCGGCGTCACGATAGAGGGATGAAAGCGCCCGTGTCAGGATGCCGTCCAATTGAGCGGGCTTTGGCGGCTTCAAAAGATAGCCCAGCGCGCCCACATCATAGCCGTCATATACATAATCGGAGTAGCCTGTGACAAACACCAGCTGCAACCCAGCATCGTCTGCGCGCAGCCGATGAGCGGTGTCCATGCCGCTCAGGCCAGCCATTTCAATATCCAGAAAGACCAGATTCAGCTCGCCCTGATGCTTTCCCATCCAGTCGAGGATACCCTCGCCGGAGGAAAACTCATAGATTCGGCTCTGAATCGTACGCTTTTCCAGCAGACGTTCCATGGCCCAGCGGAGCGCCTGACGGGCTTCCTGAGCGTCGTCGCATATTCCAATTTGCAGCAACTTACCCCCCACCTTTTAAGCAAAGAGAATTGTTATCAAGCAAGCATCAGATTACCTGCGAAAAACAGTATCAAAATATGTACCGGATAGAAAATGTAAAAGAAATACTTCAGCCCTGTACCGCGCTTTCCATTGTATAGCAGAAAGAAAGGAAGCGCAAAAAGCATCATCCACTGGTCGTTTTCCACCAGCAAATGCTCTGCGTTCAATCCTCCGGCCGCAATGGCAAGAAACAGGCAGACGGAAACAGACGCATATAAAACGGCCTGAAGCTTTCTTTTGTTTCGGCAAAGGTACAGCATTGAACCAAGCGGCACAAACAGCAGCCCGCCTTCTGAAAAGAAAAGGTTTCCGGTGATGGCTCCCACGAAATCATAAACACCGTAACCTGGCAGCAGATTTCTCGCCACCACGCACAAGGCCATACTGATGAGCTGCCATAGCGCAAAGAAAAGTAAATATTTGACGCTGCGTTTTCGATCCGTGTTCCACAAATCCAAAATCCAGCAAATCACGCCGGTTAGAAACAGGGTGATAAAAATGTTGTTCGTCATAAAGCAGTATGGCTGCGGGTACAGGTTGTTGCAGGCGAAATCCAGCATGGCCATACCGACTCCGAAAAAATACATACGGCGCAAATAAAGCTTGCGGTCATGCGTATGGTGAAATCCCCACGCCATACAAAAGAAAAAGATCGGCGCGGCAATGCGTCCGATCCAATGCAGCCAAACCGGCGCGCCGGGGATATAATCCGCGGTGTGATCCAAAAGCATACAGACCAATGCCAGAAGCTTCAGTGTAGTGCTTGTCATAAAAACAGTCCTTTTGAGCGATTTGGAATATACTCAGTTTATTCCTGATTCAGCGTATCACACGAGGCCGGTTTTGTAAAACCGAACTTTACAGCAAAACGTTCAAGTTTTACAATCTCTGCAAAACTTTACAGCAAATGCTTCAAAACTGACAGCACCATTTGCACGGGACTCCTTTCAGCGCTACGCTAAGCGCAAACGAAAGGAGTTATGATTTCTATGCTGAAGGTTACAAATCTCCATAAATCCTATCAGGCGGGCAAAACAAAGTATGAGGTGCTGAAGGGCGTATCGCTGGTCATCGAAAAAGGCGAATTCGTCGCGGTCATGGGGCCTTCCGGTTCGGGTAAGACGACACTCCTGAACTGCATTTCCTGCTACATTCCCTCGGATTCCGGTGAAATTATGCTTGGAGACACAGATCTGGCGGCTCTGAATGAAGATGCTATCGCAAAGGTACGCAACGAAAAGCTGGGCTTCGTGTTTCAGGACTTTTTGCTGCTGGATGGGCTGACGGTGCGGGACAACATCATGCTGCCTCGCATCATCGGAGGAAAAGCCAACGCTGCTATGGAGCAGAGCGCAGACCGCCTGTGCGAGGTATTCGGCATTGCTCACATTAAAGACAAATACCCGGCGGACATTTCCGGCGGAGAAAAGCAGCGGACCGCTGTGGCTCGGGCGCTCATCAATGCGCCGGAACTGATCTTGGCCGATGAGCCAACCGGCAATCTGGATTCCAGATCCTCCCGCGCGGTGATTGACTCCTTTTTGCAGGCAAAGAAGGAACTTTTTGCGACCATCTTTATGGTGACGCACGATTCTTTTGCCGCCTCCTTCTGCGACCGAGTGGTCATCTTGCAGGACGGAGCGGTGCGGAGCACCCTCACCCGCGGCAGTGAAGAGCGCCGGGCGTTTCAGGACGAGCTGCTGAATGCCATCAGGGACTTAAACGAGGTGAGCGAACAATGAAAAGCCTGTCTGCTGTTTTTTCCACTCTGCGGCAGAAAAGCAGGGGCCAATATGCAATGCTGTTCGGCTGCCTGTTTTTTTCGGTGCTGCTCATCACTGCGTACTGCCTGATGATGCGCTCGCCGACGGTCTTAAACGCCCTGCCGGTGGGGGGCGATTCCCGAAAACAGGTAATGATGGTGTTCGTGCTGGCCGTCGTGGGCTGCGGCGCGTTTACGCTGTATGCCTCCGGATTGTTCTTTCGGCAAAAATCACGCGAGGTCGGCGTCCTTCTGGCGCTGGGCGCGTCTAAAAAGATACTTGCGCAGCATCTGAGGCGTGAGGTGGGCTTCATCGCAGTGTCGGCCTGTGTGCTTGGCATGGTGCTCGGAACCCCGTTGGCTTGGGGGGTGTGGAGCATCTTTCGCCTGACGCTGGTGGATACTCCGGAAATGGCACTGTTCTTTGATTTTCATGCCTATGGCATTGCGCTGGCGTTTTCGGCCTTTGTGATTCTTGCGCTGCTGGTTTTATTGTCCCGCTTTTTGAAGCGAACCAATATCATCGATATCGTCAGTGAAGCGCACCGGGCAGAGCCCATCCGAGCCGTGCCCCGCTGGTACGGCATCGCAGGCATTGCGCTGTTGGTGTGCGGTGCCCTTCTGGGCTATTTCGTGCCGTTCTTCTGTGTTATGGTTCTGCACTGGTATGCACCGGAATGGTTGACCGCCATTTTCTATCTGCCCGCCCTCATTGGCCTATATATGTTGCTGCTTCACACGGTGGTAAACGGCTGGCGGCGGGGAAAGAGCCGTTATCCCCACCTCATCGCCACAGGAATGATGCAGTTTCAGGGGCGGCAGACTGTACGCAATATGCTGGTAGTCACGGTTCTGGTGGCCGGGGCATATTTTTCCGCGTTCTATGTACCGCTGATGGCCACGCCCGCGCAGCTGAGCTATGCTGCCCGCACGGAGGATTACGCTTTTCATTTCCGTGCCGACCAGACGCTTCCGGGCCAAGACGAAATTGAGCACCTTGCAGAAAAATACGGCGTAACTGTGATGGATTATGTAAGCCAGCCTGCGGCGCTGCTGGCCGTGGACGGGGAGGAAGAGGTTGAAACGAACGGGGCTCTCGGCACCACTTACAAAAAGGAGTATCGGGAGGTGCTGCAAAGTAATCGTTTTCTTTCGGAAAGCGCGTGGAACGCCCTCACTGGCGACAACTTGAATCTTGCCCCCGGCACGGTAACCGCCGTTTTTGATGCGGAGGGCAGCGGTGGCGGATATATCTCCAACGACATCACTCGGGTGACTAATCCCGTCACCGGAGAGGTACTAAGCGTGCGGTCGGTGGAACCGGCGCTCAAAAACGACCTGCTGTTTCGATGCCGTGTATTGGACGACGATGACTACGCCGCCATCACTGAGGGCCTGACTTCCGAATGGCGGGATACACAGGCGTTTTTCAACGCAAAAAACGACAGCTATCCCTTTGCGAAAGCGCTGTTTTGCAAAATAGTGGATGCTTCCGGTCCAGAGGTGGAGCTGTGCAGCGGCTACGACCCGGTGACCGCCGCCCGCTATGCCGAAAAAGGCGAGGCATATTTCCTTGATCCTGCTCATGCGGAGGAATTCGGCATCCCGGTGATTCGCTACGATCAGAAAGATAGCTCTGCTTTCCGGCAGAACTGGCTGTATATGCCCCAGTTTCGAGTGTTGGATCAGGCGGACTTCACCACCAATATGGCGGTATTCCTGCTGCTGTTCGTGTTCGTGTCCATCCTGTGTTTTGCCGCCGTGGCAGTGATTCTTTTTACCCGCAGCATGACTTTGATTTTGAGCAACGCGTGGGTGTATATGGACTTGCGCAAATTGGGCGCGTCGAACGGGTATCTTCGCCAAACGGCACGGGGGCAGATCTCCCGCGTGTTTATAGCACCTATTGTCATCGGTACGCTGCTGATTTTTGCCTTTGTGTGCCTCATCATGGCCGCCAACGGGGAAGGGGGAATTTCCAGCTATGAGCTGGCGGCGCTGCGCGGCTGCCTTTTGGTGGTGGCAGCCATTTCTGCCGTGCTGTACGGACTATATCAACTGACGCTTAACCGCGCCTATCACCAAGTTGCGGTTTAGGTATGCCAGGTATGCCATGATGGCTCCTGTCAAGGGCGGCTTGATTTCCGGCAGCGAGGAAAAGCTGGGCAGGCAGAGTCAGTCCGCTCGTGCGCAGATGGTACAGGTACTGTATAATCTGCTCTTTAGATAAAACGTTTTTTCAATTGGGCATACGATCCTGAATGGAATAGGACAGGCCTGCCGCTCGCTTGAGCGGCAGGCCTGTTTCGTTTGTTATGGAGACTTTAGTGCTGGGATCAGGCGTTTGACTTAAAACGAAATCCGGGGTTATGAAATTATTCAATTACTCCCAGCATCCTTATCAGCATTACTGCAGCCTCGGCTCTTGTTACAGTTTGATTCGGGTAAAAGCAGCCGGCATTGCCCTGAATAATGCCAAGTGCCCTGAGCTCTTCGATATAGCCGAGATCCTCGGCGGGAATATCATCCTGATCCAGAAACGCCACAGTGTCCGCAGAAACTTCTGCCGGTTCAATTCCTGCCGCTTTTGCCAGCATTACCGCGAACTGAAGCCGGTTCAGCTGCGTTTCTCCGTAGCACTGGCTTTGTGCGGCAATTCTGAGCGCGGTTTTTTCCTGCAGCTGCTCTTTTGCCCATTCGGGAACGAGATCCCAGTCAATGCTGTCTTCGGTTGTTTCGGTGCTGTTTTCCCCATTGAGACAATTAATCAGACGGCTCACCATAAGTGTGCCTCCCGTACCCGAAATCTTGCCGTCAGGATTGAAACTGCCGTCGGGGTATCCGTTAACAAGTCCCCAGCAATATGCCGAGTTGATCTGT